>JAVVZN010000032.1:0-9683 GCA_036650555.1 Rikenellaceae bacterium | reverse complement strand
GATGTCCAACATCCCATATCAAATTATCGTATGGAGTGTTGTAGACATAATGAAGCGCCACAGTAAGCTCAATCACACCAAGACTTGACCCTAGATGTCCTGGGTTGTTGGATAGCTGTTGTATTATAAATTCGCGCAACTCCATGCAGAGCTGTGGTAATTGATTTACATTAAGTTTTTTTAACTCCTCTGGAGTATTTATCTTATCTAGTAGTGTCAAATCACTATTGTTTAATGGATATTCAACAATTCACGATATTTTGGAAGCGGCCACAGCTTGTTGTCTACAATGAGTTCAAGATTATCTATACTCTCCCTGATGATAGAAAAATATGGATGAACTAACGATGAATACCCCTCAGCCTTCTGCTCAATGGTTTGCATATTATTACATTTTTTTCGCGCCTCAACCATCGAATAACTATTTTCTCTGATAGACTTAACGTATTCCGATATGGCTTTTATTGTTTGTATCTCCATTGATGCCATATCTTTATATATATCAGGGAAAATCTCTTTTATTCCTGTTACATTTTTTATTAATATATTTTGATAGGTTATGGCTGTTGGAATGATATGGTTTGCTGCAATATCAGCCAACACACGCGACTCAATCTGAACTTTCTTGACGTAAGTTTCATTTTTGACCTCATAACGCGCTTTAAGCTCCACTTCGTTCATGATACTGTGACGGCCAAATAGCCCTACTAACTCTTCACGAAGATATGATTTAAAAGCATCAGGCACACTACGAAGAATCTCTAAACCTCTCACGTTGAGCGCCTCGTCATGCCATGATGTGCTGTAACCATTGCCTTCAAAACGAATTTTCTTCGACGATGTAATATATTTGCGGATTGTCTGCAACACCGCCTCATCTTTTTTAACCCCATTGTCAATGAGAGTATCAACTTCTATTTTAAAATTACGAAGCTCATCTGCCACCGCAGCATTTATGACGATAAGCGGTGAGGCACAGTTTGTTGATGATCCTGTGGCACGAAACTCAAAACGATTTCCGGTGAAGGCAAACGGACTTGTGCGATTACGATCGGTGTTGTCTAACAATATTTCTGGAATTTTTCCAATATCAAGTTTTATATCTGTTTTTTCATCTGGAGTCATCTTTTTATCACTCACGCGCTCTTCAATAGAATTGAGAACCTCATCGAGCGTTGAACCTGTAAACACCGACATCATAGATGGTGGAGCTTCATTTGAACCTAAACGATGTGCATTTGAACAACTGGCTATCGACGCCATCATAAACACGCCATAGTCATTGGCAGCTTTTATGGCACTTACAAAAAAAGTTAAAAACTGCATATTATTTTTTGGCGTTTTGCCTGGAGCAAGCAGGTTCACACCTGTGTTTGTGCATAACGACCAGTTGCAGTGTTTTCCAGATCCATTAATCCCCTCATAAGGTTTTTCATGGAAAAGTGCAACAAGCCCATGACGAGGTGCTATTCTACGCATTATTGTCATTAGCAAGGTGTTGTGATCAACAGCAATATTTGCCTCTTCAAACATAGCAGCACATTCAAACTGCGATGGGGCTGCCTCATTATGACGAGTTTTAAGAGGAATACCAAGACGGTAAGCCCAATTTTCAAACTCTTTCATGAATGCCGATACACGAGCAGGAATTGCACCAAAATAATGATCTTCCAATTGTTGATTTTTTGCAGCCGTGTGTCCCATTAGCGTACGACCCGTTTGCACAAGATCAGGACGAGCATAGTATAGTTCTTCATCTACAAGAAAATATTCTTGCTCCCAACCTAGAGTAACTTTAACATCGGTTATATCTTTATCGAAATATTGACACACATCAACAGCCGCTTTTTCGATAGAGAAGAGCGACTTCATAAGTGGGGTTTTAAAATCTAATGCCTCACCTGTGTATGCCACAAATATACTTGGAATACATAGTGTACGTTCTAAAATAAACGCTGGAGAGGTTGGATCCCACGCAGAATAACCACGCGCCTCAAATGTGTTTCTCAGTCCGCCGTTGGGGAACGATGAGGCATCTGGTTCTTGTTGTACAAGCACCTCACCACGAAAAGTTTCAAATGATCCTCCGCCCCACATGGGTTCAAAGAAAGCATCGTGTTTTTCGGCTGTGGTGTCGTTCAGAGGCTGGAACCAATGTGAATAGTGCGTTACACCACGCTCCATTGCCCACGATTTCATGCCCGATGCCACTTGATTTGCCACCTTACGGTCTATTCGTTTGCTCCCTTTTACAGAAGCACACACACTGTCATAAGCATCTTTAGGAAGATAATTTCGCATGGTTTCAAGATCAAAGACATCTGATCCGAAAATTTCTGAGATATGCTCTGGCGCGTTGGAAAAATCATTGCCTTCCGACGCATATTTTTTTGGAGAAGTAATACGTAAAACTGCCATTTAGAAAATAATAAGAAGTATATTTTTTTTAGAAGCTGTGTTAATTTGTTACCGAAGTTATTTTAGAGTTATTTTTGTCCTAGTTTTTGTAAAGAACGAAATTAATAAATTAAAACAGCTTCTTAGTTTCTCATTCGATATTTTGATGGTGACTCCCCTGCAAATTTTATAAATGCACGATACATTGTACGATCGCATTTGAAACCGCAAAGTTGCCCAATAAAATTCAATGAATAATTGTTATTTTTGCTATCTGAGAGTTGAAGTTTAGCATACTCCACCCTCTTTTTGTTTATTAGATCGAAAAAATTAACACCAAACTCTTCGTTAATGACTTTCGACACATAAGAGCGATTGCTACCTGCAATAAGTGCCAAATGTTGCAAAGAGAGTTCGGGATTTAGATAGACGTTTTTGTCATTGAGTAATTCGAGTATCTTAGATTTCAACTCTGCTCTTCTAATTTCTTCACCGCTTTCTATATGTGAGTCATCTGAAGAAGAAAGATCATCAATGTTATCAGATTTCAAAGAATCAGAAGCCTCATCCATCAACTCCACATTACCTTGTTTCATTCCTTTCACAAACAAAATAATCCAAATGACCCATGTGCAAAAAGCATAGACATATGTGATCCATTTGCCTGGGATTAATAGTTGCAAGATAAACAGAATGCAAAGCGCTAAAAATAGATAAGAGACCCATTTCAACCATCCAACCTCGAAACCATCTACATAAGAGTAGTTTTTTTCTACATTATGAGTGTAGCCTGGCAACTTGAAATTTATAAGAGTGATGAGTGCACCACTGTAAAACAAAGCTATCGCAATAGAGATCATCCGCATCCATACAAGCGGGTGCGACACATTCTGTCCCACATCTTTCCAATCTTTAAGTATTGGATTCTCACCTATCGCAAACCATGCTATGACATATATGACCACAAACAAAATGACTGGCATATAGACCATAACTCCGCTTTTTATAGTTGCCCATCCATTTGAGAATAACTCTAGCGCATAAAGCATAAGTATTGGAAGAACAAGCGATTGACAAAGTATGGTTATAGGATCTAAGATTTGTGTTTCACTACCGGGCTCAATAAAATAATAGATGTTGGCAATAATAACACTTATAGAATAGAGAAAGAAATAACTAGCTAGAACTTTTTTAGCTCTATCTTGCCCTCCATTAAAGACTAAGATGATTCCTAAAATAATTCCAACGATAGGAAAGATAAGTGTACCACCTGTTACTATTTCAATCAGCGTATTATTCAAAATATTACAAATTTGTTTTTATAAAGTCTATACATTTATTCATCAAATGACCTGCCGATGCACCCATACCATGGTTTTCATCTGGATAGATCAACATTTCAAAAGGTTTTCCAGCTTTGGTTAGTGAACGAATCATCGACATTGTGTTTTGGATATGAACGTTGTCGTCGCCAGTGCCATGTGCAATAAGTAGTTTTCCTTTTAAACGATCGGCAAAATTCACAGGAGAGTTGTCGTCGTAACCTTTAGGATTTTCTTGAGGAAGACCATTGTAAAGCTCTGTGTAGATTGAGTCGTAGTAGCGCCATGAGGTTACTGGAGCAACAGCAATAGCAGCCTTAAACACATCGTTGCCTTTCAAAATACAATTCAATGACATAAATCCGCCATAACTCCATCCGAAGATACCTATGCGTGAAGCATCAACAAATGGTAGTGTTCCCAAATATTTTGCACCTTCGATTTGATCCACTACTTCAAGGTGACCTAAATCTTTGTAAGTACATTTTTTAAAATCTTCGCCACGGAAACCAGTGCCACGTCCATCTACACAAGCCACAATATAACCACTGTTTACAAGATCCATCTCCCAACCCATACCAAAACGATTTGCCACAGATTGTGATCCGGGACCACTATATTGAGTCATGAATACAGGATATTTCTTTGAGCCATCAAAATCGGTTGGTTTGATCATGTAGGCATAAAGCTCTACGCCCTCCGACGTTTTGAATTTAAAAAACTCTTTTTGTGCAACTTTATACTCTGCAAGCTTATCTTTAAGTTCTTTGTTTTCTTCAAGCACTCGCACCACTTTTCCATCTGCACCACTGTGTAAACGAACTAGGGTAGGAGTTGTTGAGTTTGAGAAATAGCTGATAAAATATTTGAAACCTACACTTGGAGCCACTGAATAAGTTCCTTTTTCAGGAGTTAGACATTTGCGCTCTTTGCCATTGAATTTAATAGAATACAAATTTCTTTCTAATGGCGATTTCTCGGTTGAGATGTAGTAGATGATCTCTTTCTTGGCATCAACACCCATCACCTCTGTCACCTCCCAGTTTCCGGTTGTGATTTGGCGCATGATGCGTTTTCCCATGTCGTAGAGGTAGAGATGCATAAATCCATCTTTCTCACTTAGCACTATTATACGATCATCTGATGGGAGAAATGTTACGGTGCCATCGTTGATTCGCTCAATGTAACGATCGTTTTGTTCGTTGTAAACCACTTCCGACTGGCCAGACTTATCATCACAAAGCAACATATCAAAATTATTTTGATGACGATTTAAACGAAACACCAAAAGTTTACCATCTTGACTGCTCCATTTTATACGCGGAATATATTGGTCTTTCTCATCACCTATGTTCATTGCCACTGTGTTTCCGCTTTCAAGATTGAAAGCATGGATCGAAACAACAGAGTTTTCTTCGCCTGCCTTAGGATATTTGAATTGATAGACTTCGGGATATAAGTTTGTTGTAAATACATTCATTTTGTATTGCTCAACACGTGATTCGTCGGTGCGATAAAAGGCAATGGCATCGCTCTCAGGCGACCATTCGTAAGCGCGCGCAAAGCTATATTCCTCTTCATAAACCCAGTCAGGAATACCATTTAATATGTAATTAAATTTTCCATCTGTGGTTATTTGATGCTCCTCGAAAGATGCTAGATCAACCCAAAAAAGATTATTATCACGAACAAATGCCGCTTTTTTACCATCAGGTGAAATTGTGGCAACCTGCTGTGCTCCTGCTGTTGATAGTGGTTTCAACTCACGAGTGATGAGATCGTAAATCCAGTAATCGGCTTTGAAAGAGTGACGATATATGTGTTTTATATCTGTTGTAAATAGTATCTTCTTTTCATTACCACTAAATTCGTAGTTTGAAAATTTTAGCTGCGGTTTGACCATAGAACCATCAAACATAAGCTCTACCTGCTCACCTGTTTTATAGTTGAATCGTAGGATTTTATCACCTTGCTGAACTGTGTAGTGTTCACCATCAAGCATTGAACGCACACCTCGCACACTTTTACCTGAAAACAACCCACTTTGCATATCGGCATAAGTGAATTTTTTCTGAGCATAACTACCAGCACTGCAAAAGAAAGCAAGTAGTGTAAGTAACAATATCTTTTTCATATATTTAATATTAGTTAATAGCTTTTAAACTAAGGTCAAGGCTTTTGATTTGGTGTGTAAGCGCACCTACCGAGATAAAATCAACTCCCGCGGCTGCATAATCAACCATGGTATCTAGAGTTATACCACCGGAAGATTCAATTTCACATCGACCATTAATTAGCTTTACAGCCTCATAAGTAAGCGTAGGAGAGAAATTGTCGAGCATAATACGATCAACACCTCCAACTTCAAATGTTTTTATGATGTCGTCGAGAGAACGCACCTCAACCTCAATTTTTAGATTTTTGCCTTTAGCTTTCAAATACTCTTTACATTTGGTGATAGCCTCTTTTATTCCTCCAGCAAAATCAATATGGTTGTCTTTAAGAATTATCATGTCGAACAAACCCATGCGATGATTTTCTCCACCACCAATCTTTACAGCCATTTTGTCCATGACACGCATGCCAGGCGTGGTTTTACGAGTGTCGAGCACTTTAGTTTTGTAGCCTTCTAAACGTTTTACGTATATGGAAGTTTGTGTTGCCACTCCACTCATACGCTGCATAATATTTAGAATTATACGCTCAGATTGAAGAAGAGTGATAGTTGAGCCTTCAACATAAAAAGCCACATCACCAACTTTGATTTTATCTCCATCGGAAAGCAACTTTTCAAATTTGATAGTTGGGTCAAGCTTGCGGAAAACTATTTCGGCTATCTCTACTCCTGCGAGTATTCCATCTTGTTTTACAAGCAGTTGCATCTTTCCTCTACTCGATGCAGGGATAGTTGATAATGATGAATGGTCGCCATCGCCAATATCTTCTTTTATGGCTAGAGAGATCAATTCATCTACAAATTCAGTATATTCGTTCTTCATTTAAGTAGTTGTAAAAAGAAATGTTTAGAAGCTGTTTAAATTTATTAATCTCATGCCTTGAAACTTTTTTTACCTATATTTTTATTCAAAAAATCATCATTTATGCCTGATAAACTCAGATTTTCCGAATGGAAATAGAGGTAAAAATGGCTCTCAATGAATTTCGCTAACAAATTAAAACAACTTCTTAAAGTGCAAATATAGAAAAAATTATTGAATAAAAAAGCTGTTTAAAATAGAAAATTCTATTTCAAACAGCTCACCGTTGTAGTTTACCACTACTCAAACAATCCTTGATTTATAAGATATTGATTGTAGTGAAAAAGTGAGTAATGATACGAAGGGACTAATATCGACACTAAAATATATATTAGAGCTACTACAAGAACTATCATAACCCCCCACTTAACCCATTGTCCTGCAATTTGTGACGCCTTAATTGATTCAGCATAGCTTCCTCTATTCCATGAAGGCAACACCTTTAGTGCATAAACAAGAGCCACAATGCCAAAAGGAAAACAACAAAATATTGTGATCATAACAGATTCTAGAATCCAATTTTTAGGAGGATCCACCTCCAAAGGCAAGAACTGTTTTGCATTATCGGTGGGCGGTGACATTTGAGCCGTTTTGGAGATCAAATGGTTGTGATAATGCTCTGGTTGCGCCTGACTCTCAACGCCACTGGCCCTAATAAAACCTTTTAAAAAAGGGACTTCCGATGCTTTTGCCCAATGCGGCATACCTTCAAACCAAACTAATGATGAGGCAGCAATTCCATGAACTCTGAAATATTCTGCCCTTACAGGACCATATTGATTTCCCTGAACATCTACGAAAAAATACAAATTTTTATCCATATACAAAGTGTTTTTAGAACAACTATATAGTACAAATTACGAGCCAAATAGTAGGTTATTTTAAAAAAATTCTACTTAGATTGGTTGTAAACAATTTATCTTTGTATCTTTGCAATAAAATTTTATAGGTCAAGATATCATGGAGTACAATTTCAAAGAATTAGAACAAAAATGGCAACAAAAATGGCGCAACGATGGCGTCTACAAAGTTGATGTAGACAGCTCACGCCCAAAATTTTATGTTTTGGATATGTTTCCCTATCCATCAGGTGCAGGTCTACATGTTGGACATCCGCTCGGCTATATTGCTTCCGATATATACTCTCGTTATAAAAGATTAAAAGGTTTTAATGTGTTGCATCCTATGGGCTACGACGCATTTGGTTTGCCTGCCGAACAATATGCAATTCAAACAGGACAACATCCTGCAATCACAACTGAAAACAATATTGCAAGGTATCGTGAGCAGATGGATAAAATTGGTTTTTCGTATGACTGGGATCGTGAGGTACGCACATGCGAGCCCGAATACTACAAATGGACTCAATGGGCATTCATGAAGATGTTTGAGCATTACTTCGACACTAAAGCACAGAAAGCCTTACCAATCCAAAAACTTATCTCACACCTCGAAACTAACGGCACCGAGGGATTAACAGCAGCTTGCACCGAAGAGCTGACATTCACTGCCGAGGAATGGAAAAAATTCGACGAAACTCAAAAAGAACAAACACTCCAAAATTATAGAATAGCATTTAGAGCCGCAACTCTAGTGAACTGGTGCGAACAACTTGGAACTGTGCTTGCAAACGACGAGGTGAAAGACGGTTTGTCGGAGCGTGGTGGTTTTCCTGTTGAGCAGCGACAAATGATGCAATGGTCGATTAGAGTTACAGCCTACGCCGATCGTCTGCTATTTGGGCTCGACAATTTGCAATGGAGCGAATCTCTAAAAGAGATACAAAGAAACTGGATGGGACGTTCGGTAGGTGCCCAAATGTTCTTTGGAATAAAAGGATTTGAAGATAAACTTGAGATATTTACAACACGTGCCGACACTGTTTTCGGGGTAACATTTATGGTGCTTGCTCCCGAACATGATTTGATTAGCAAAATCACAACTGATCAGTGCCGTGCTGAAGTTGATAATTATATAGTGCAAAGTAAAAAACGATCTGAACGCGAACGTATGGCCGACACAAAACGTGTTAGCGGTGTGTTCACAGGCGCTTATGCAGTGAATCCGTTTAATGGTGTTCAGATACCAATCTACATAAGCGACTATGTGCTTGCCGGCTACGGCACTGGAGCTATCATGGCAGTGCCCGCACACGATAGCCGCGACTGGGCTTTTGCTCGTCATTTCAACCTTCCAATCATTCCTGTGGTTGCAGGAGGTGACGTTAGTGAGGCTTCATACGACGCTAAAGAGGGAAAGCTTATAAACTCCGATTTCCTTACTGGTCTTGATGTTAAAGTTGCGATTACCACCATGCTAAAAGAGATAGAGCTGCGCGGATTCGGAAAGAGCAAAGTGAATTATCGTTTGCGCGATGCTATCTTCTCACGCCAAAGATATTGGGGCGAGCCATTTCCTGTTTACTACAAAAATGGAATACCAAAACTAATCGACGAAAGCCGTCTACCACTCGAACTTCCTAAGATAGAAAACTTCGGACCAACAGCGCAAGGCGAGCCACCACTAGCAAGAGTAAAAGGATGGGAGAACGCACCGGGAGAGCCTTTTGAATTAAGCACCATGCCTGGTTTTGCAGGTTCATCTGCCTATTACCTCCGTTATATGGATAACAAAAACGACAAAGCGTTGGTTTCAAAAGAGGCAAACAACTATTGGCAAGATGTAGATTTGTATGTAGGTGGCATTGAACATGCCACAGGACACCTAATCTACTCACGTTTCTGGAACAAATTTCTCTTCGACCTTGGATATATTTGTAAAGACGAACCTTTTAAAAAGTTGGTTAATCAAGGAATGATCCAAGGACGCTCGAACTTTGTGTACAGAGTTGTGGGCACAAACAAATTTGTGTCGTTAGGTTTAAAAGACAAATACAACACTCAAGAGATACATGTTGATGTAAATA
>JAVVZN010000031.1:0-9743 GCA_036650555.1 Rikenellaceae bacterium | reverse complement strand
TAAAATTTATCAATCATTACTTAATAGAATCAACCACAACATAATCCTAATTACCTGCAAACCCTCATTATGAGGCTTTGCAGGTAATTTACCGAAATAGATACATATATTAAGAAGCTGTTTTAAACAACTTCTTAAAACAGTCTCTTAAACTCTTTATAAGTTTCCGCTTAATGATTACAAAAAAAAGCCCCACTCTTTTTCAGGCATTACTACCTATATTGGTGTTGATGGGATTAATAGCACTAAACGTGTTTGTCAGTCCCGACGACACATTGGGTGGAGCCAATCAACTTTCACTAATATTAGCAAGTGCAGTTGGAATGTCGATAGCACTCTACAATGGTGTGGCATGGCAGCACATACTTGATCGTGTGGTTCACACTGTTTCCAGCGCAACATCTTCACTGCTTATACTCTTCATAATAGGAATATTATCGGGCACATGGATGCTTAGTGGAGTGGTGCCAACAATGATTTACTATGGATTAGACATAATAAATCCCAGCTTTTTTCTACCTGCTGCCATAATATTATCATCTATAATCTCGGTAACGATTGGTAGTTCATGGTCTACTGTGGCAACGATAGGTGTGGCTTTGTTGGGGATAGGAAGGGCTCTAGGATTTGACGATGGAGTGATTGCTGGAGCTATAATCTCTGGAGCATATTTTGGTGATAAAGTATCGCCACTCTCCGACACCACTAACCTCGCCTCTGCAATTGCTAAAGTTCCGATTTTTACTCATATAAAATATATGATGCAAACCACCATCCCATCGTTTTTGGTGGCGCTTGCATTATTCATACTTATATCGCTCTTTGGATCTACCAAAACATTGGGCGCTTCACAAAATGAGATGCAAAGTGTGATAGATTCATACTACAATATATCGCCTTTTCTGTTGCTCGTGCCTCTAACGGTGGTTTGGATGATAGCAAAGCGTTATCCAACTGTCATCGTTCTTCTTATTGGCGGTTTGCTAGGAGCGGTGGCGGCACTTGTGGCTCAACCGCAAATAGTGGCAAAATTAGCTGGAGAAACGTCGCTCACCTTTGAAGGTGCCTACACTGTCATCACGCGTGCTATGTATGGCACAACGACAGCTCAAACAGGTAGTAGTGCCGTTGATAGTTTGCTCACCACAGGAGGTATGGCAGGGATGTTGAATACTGTATGGCTAATCTTGTCAGCCATGATATTTGGTGGTGTGTTAGAGGCAGGACATCTGTTGGAGAAGATAGTATCGACAGTAAGTCGAAAGGTGAAAAGTCCGGGCATGGCAGTAACAACAACCTCAGGTGCGTGTGTGCTTTTCAATTTAACAACAGGCGATCAATATATGGCTATTGTGGTTCCAGGTAAGATGTTCGCCAAGTTGTTTACACGGCTAAAACTGCGTCCTGAGCTGCTGAGTCGCACGTTGGAAGATTCCGGAACAGTCACCTCAGTGTTAATACCGTGGAACACATGTGGAGCTACACAGGCAGCAATACTAGGTGTGGCAACACTTTCGTATGCTCCGTTTGCCTTTTTTTGTTATCTTAGTCCTTTGACAACAATATTATTCGCATGGCTAAAAATAAAAATTAAACCGCTTGAAGAGAATGAAAACGAAGATACGTCGATTGATTAATTTCATTTCACACGACATCTGGCAGCAAAATGCCAATCGAGGCACGCTTTTGAATTTTATTATTGGTGAGATCAAAGTTTTTATAGTAACATTCAGCAATTACGGTCGTCACCAAATCGCAGTTCGTTCGGCAGCATTGACATTCTACACCATAATGTCGATAGTGCCTATAATGGCTATGGTGCTTGGTATCTCAAAAGGTTTTGGAATAGATTCAAAGGTTGTGGCATACCTTCAAAATAGTTTCGGCCATTACCAATCTATTTTTGACCAAATATCAATATTTGCAAATTCTTTTCTAGAAAATTCAAAGGTTGGTATTTTTGCTGGAATTAGTGTTATTGTATTGATATGGGCAGTGTTGATGGTTTCATACAACATCGAGGAGTCGTTTAATCATATCTGGGAGATTAAAAAAAAAAGTTCCATATCGCGTCGCGTAAGTGATTATATAGCAATAGTAATTTTGTTACCTATTCTTTACACCATTTACAACAGTGTTATAGACTACATAGATACTGGTTTTGTGAAGATATTATCGAGTAGTGATTTTATGCTTTTTGTCTATAAAACCACTCTTACTTTTGTGTCGTACACCATAGTATGGATGATGTTTGCCGTGATCTATATGTTGCTCCCAAACACACGTGTGAAATTCCGTGCAGCTTTCCATGCCGGGGTCTTAGCTGGTACGGGATATTTAATATTCAAAGCTTTATATTTTTATTTCCAAACATCGGTTTCAAATTATAGCGTTATTTATGGTAGTTTTGCTGCTCTTCCTCTGTTTATGTTGTGGTTGAGTATTTGTTGGCAGATCGTACTTTTTGGAGCGGAATTGTCGTTTGCATATCAGAATCTTGCACGTTATGAATATGAGCGTGCTGCAAGTTCATTCAGTCTTAATTTCCGTCGTAAACTTATGGTGCTTGTGGTTCATACATTGACCATGAATTTTATAAACCATCTATCTCCTATGTCTACTGAGGAGATAGCAAAAAAATTGAATCTTCCATTAGCTGCCGTACGCGATATAGTGTATGAACTCTTGAAGGCTTCTGTGGTTTATTCGGTTGATGATTTGGCGGTTGGCAAAGATAGCAAAACATCGTTCTACACCATTGGCGTTGATATATCTAATCTTACCATTGGCTCACTCATCGACATGGTAGACAATCACGGAACGCAACAAATAGAGGAGATAACAGATATTGAGATCATCAATCGGGAATTTTCTAATAGAGATAAATTAATAAAAGAGTTGTAAGCGATGAAAAAAATTGTGATTGTAGGTAGTGGAAATGTGGCTTACTCTCTTGCTTTAACATTCGATGGCAACTGTGATTATAAGCTGGTTCAGATTATCTCTAGATCTGAGTCGAAAGGGCAGAAGCTAGCACAACTAAGCAATTCAACATGGGGAGATTTCTCTTGGCCAGTTGCTATTGCCGACATCTACATATTAGCAGTGAGAGATTCTGCTATTGATGAGGTGGCAAAAATATTGCTACCTAAGATAGCCGATGGTTCAATAATCTGCCATAGCTCTGCGGTAACTCCGCTTATAGAGTGCAGTGAGCGTAATATTACGTCGGGTAGATTCTATCCGTTGCAGACATTTACTGAGAACATTAAGAGTGATTTCAAAAAAATTATAATATTTATAGAATCAAAATGTTCAAAAACAGAACAAAATTTGGTAGCTTTGTCGAACTCAATTTCTAAATCACATATAGTGATTAAGGGAGATGAGTTGGAAAAAATACATTTAGCAGCGACATTTGCCAATAATTTCACAAACAGGATGTATCATCATGCAGAGGAGATACTGGCAGAGTGTGGTTTAGAGCGGAGCATTTTATATCCTCTCATACAGGAGGGAGTTGATAAATTAGTCAATAGCTCATTAAAAGCTAAATACTTACAGACAGGTGCCGCAGTAAGAGGCGATGAAAAAACAATACAACGACATAGAGCAATGCTCTCTCCAAAGAGAAGAGAACTCTATGATTTAATAACCAAAGACATAAAAGATGACAAATTTTAAAGAAGATATTTTAAGAGTAAAAGCGTTTGTGTTTGATTGCGACGGGGTGCTTACAGATTGCACCGTCATAACGCTTCCTTCGGGTGAGGCGTTGCGTGTTTACAATGCTAAAGATGGGTTTGCAGTTGCACTTGCTGTGAAACGTGGCTACAAAGTGTGTATAATTTCGGGTGGTGTTGGTGAGGCTATGCAGGCACGCTTCGAAAGATTAGAGGTGTCTGATATATATTTGGGTTGTAAAGAGAAATTAAAAGCTCTGAATGAGTTTGCTGCAAAATATGATCTGTCAATGGATGATATTCTCTATATGGGCGACGATGTGCCCGATGTGGAGCCAATGATGGCTGTTGGTGTCACAGCAGCACCCAAAGATGCAGCTATCGAGGTTAAGCAGATGGCAAAATATATATCAAATCTTGATGGTGGCAAAGGTTGCGTGAGAGATGTGATTGAGCAGGTGTTGCGTGCGCAAAAAAAATGGGCACAAATTGGTAGTGAACGAGATATAATGTCGATATAATCATTTAATACTATGGAACTTAAAAGCAAACGAATGGAAGGTTACTTCAAAACACTAAGTTTTGTTGGAACAGTATGTTACTATATTGCGCTTTCAATATTCTTTATGTTTTATTTCCCTCTTTTTGTATTTACCTATCTGTTTATAACACCTTTCGATAGGCGTAGGGTGACCATGCACATGGTGTCGCGTCTGTTTTGCGTGTTAATCATAAGGTTGTGCCCATTTTGGAGCATTGAGGTTTGTGGCAAAGAGAAAGTAGATCCTAGCAAAACCTACATCATAACCCCGAATCATCAATCAATGATGGATATACCTCTACTAGGTGCCATTATGCCGCTGGTGTTTCGATATGTTTCGAAGCGTGAGGTCTACAAAATACCGATTATAGGTTGGGTGTTGTGGCTACGCAACGATATAGGCATTGAGCGTGGTGGATTGCAGAGCGCCAAAAAGATGTTGAAAGATGCAAAAAAATTTGTGTCACAAAATATATCAATTGCAATATTTCCAGAGGGTACGCGTAGTAAAACAGGTTGCCTAGGCGAATTTAAAGAGGGGGCATTCTTAATTGCTAAGAGCACAGCTGTGCCAATCCTTCCGGTAGTAATAGACGGAACATGGGAGGTGAGTCACTATTTCGGTGGTTTCCTAAAGATGCCAACACGATTTAGGGTCACCATTCTGGATCCGATTGAGCCAGCTGACATCAAACAAAAAAATCTAAAAGAGTTATCAGACTACACTCATGATATAATTCTTAATGCACATAAAAAAATCGAACCAGAGGTTTATAGGTAGTGTAAAGTTTTGGATTTCAATTAGCTCATAACATAAATAACGAAATAATAGATAGCACGATGTGCTTAAAAAATAACAATGGGAGAGTATAAAGACGATGATATAAAGACGTTGGAGTGGAACGAGCACATTCGACGCAGACCTGGAATGTACATTGGAAAGTTAGGCGACGGAACATCGCCAGATGATGGCATTTACGTGTTGATAAAAGAGGTACTCGATAACTCCATTGACGAATACATGATGGGGCATGGCAAGGTGATAGAGATAACACTAGCTGATAAGGAAGTTACGGTTCGCGACTACGGACGCGGTGTGCCTCTGGGCAGCATTGAGGTGGTGGCATCGCGAATGAACACTGGCGCAAAATACGACGATAAGGTTTTTAAGAAATCGGTAGGTTTGAATGGTGTCGGTATAAAAGCTGTGAACGCATTATCGTCAATGTTTGCAATAAGCTCTACACGTGATGGTGAATATAAAAAAATAACTTTCAGCGGTGGGGTAGTGACTGCGCGTGAAGAAGATGCTGCTTCCGGTAGAAAAGATGGAACCGAAGTGAGTTTCTACGCTGATGAGTCGGTATTTGGATTGTATGAATACAATTCTGAATATATAGAATCTATGATAAAGAACTACACTTATCTCAATTCGGGGTTGGTGATAAAGTTCAATGGAGTGCCTTTCGTTTCAAAAAATGGACTGTTAGATCTTCTTAACGACAACCTATCTGAAGAGCCATTATATCCGCCAATCCACATTACAGACGACGACATAGAGGTGGCTATCACTCATGGTAGTGGCTACAACGAGAGCTACTACTCATTTGTAAATGGCCAACATACCACACATGGAGGAACACACCAAGTGGCTTTTCGTGAGGCACTAGCTAAGACTATAAAAGAGTTCTATAAGAAAGATTTTGAACCTGCCGACATTCGTAACTCGATTGTTGCGGCAATTAGCATAAAGGTTGCGCAGCCTGTGTTTGAGTCGCAGACAAAAACGAAACTAGGATCGCGCGATATGACCCCAGATGGTGTGTCGGTGCGTAACTTTGTGGTTGATTTCTTAAAAGAGAAGCTCGACAACTACCTTCATGTTCATCCGTCGGTGGCGGAGGTGATGCTGAAAAAGATACAAGAGTCGGAGAAAGAGCGTAAAGCAATATCTGGCATACAGAAAAAAGCACGTGAGTTTGCCAAAAAGGTCAGCCTACATAATAAAAAATTACGTGATTGTAGAGCTCACCTAAACACTAATCATGAGAAGGCAGAACAAACCACAATATTTATCACCGAGGGTGATTCGGCGAGTGGTTCCATCACAAAAAGTCGTGATGTAAGCACTCAAGCGGTGTTCTCTTTGCGTGGTAAGCCGCTGAACACCTATGGCTTAACAAAAAAGGTGATATATCAAAATGAGGAGTTCAATTTGTTGCAGGCAGCATTGAATATTGAAGAAGACATGGATAACTTGCGTTACAACAAAGTTGTGATAGCAACTGATGCCGATGTTGATGGTATGCACATACGATTGTTGCTAATCACATTTTTCTTGCAATTCTTCCCCGACTTAATCCGCGGAGGTCATCTTTACATACTACAAACACCGCTCTTTAGGGTGCGTAACAAAAAGATAACAAAATATTGTTATAGCGAAGCAGAGAAACAACAAGCCATATCTCAACTAAAAACCAATGTGGAGATCACTCGATTTAAAGGTCTAGGTGAAATATCACCCGATGAGTTTAAAGCATTTATCGGTGAGAGTATTCGTTTGGAGAAGGTGCGCCTAACAAAAGACGACTATACGTTTGATCTATTAGAGTTTTATATGGGTAAAAACAGTATGGAACGCCAAGAATTTATTATCGACAATCTGAAAATTGACGCCGACATGGCAGCCGCAGAAGACGATATTCTATCTAACTTATAGTAAAAATGAAAGATATACAAGACGACGATTTAATAGAAAACGACGAAATAGCTGAGCTAACAGATGAGGTTGAGGAGGTGGTGACAGAGCCGAACCTTCATCGGTTTACGCGTCTTACAGATGATAGCCCCGATAAACGAAATAAGCTGACAGGCATGTATCGTGAGTGGTTCTTAGACTATGCCTCCTATGTTATTTTGGAGCGTGCGGTGCCTCATATCGACGACGGGTTGAAGCCAGTTCAAAGACGTATTCTCCACTCCATGAAACGAATGGATGATGGACGTTATAATAAGGTGGCAAACATAATTGGTAACACCATGCAGTTTCACCCTCATGGCGATCGCTCTATTGGCGATGCGTTAGTCCAGCTCGGACAGAAAGATCTGCTGATTGATTGCCAAGGAAACTGGGGTAACATCTACACAGGTGATAGCTCGGCTGCACCTCGTTATATAGAGGCGAGATTATCTAAATTTGCCCTTGATGTGGTGTTCAATCCTAAAACCACAGAATGGATGCAGTCTTACGACGGCCGTAATCGCGAACCTGTCACTCTGCCAGTTAAATTTCCGCTATTGCTTGCTCAAGGTGTTGAGGGGATTGCTGTTGGTTTAGCATCTAAGATATTACCACACAACTTTATAGAGCTTATAGATAGTTCTATTGCATATCTAAGAGGAGAGCCATTTGAGCTCTATCCTGATTTTGTGACTGGAGGCATGATAGATGTGTCGCGTTACAACGACGGTGTGCGAGGTGGCGTTGTGAAGATACGCTCTAAGATCATTAAGATCGACAAGAACACTCTTGCCATTACTGAAATTCCATTTAGCAAAACCACAACATCAATTATAGAGTCAATAATAAAGGCAAACGATAAAAATAAGATAAGAATAAAACGTGTTGATGATAACACTGCCGAAAATGTAGAAATATTGATCTCGCTAGCCAATGATGTCTCTGCCGACAAAACAATCGACGCACTCTATGCTTTCACCGATTGTGAAATATCAATATCGCCAAACTCATGCGTGATTGTTGATGATAAACCGTTGTTTATCGGTGTCACAGAGATACTTAAAACCATTACTGAGCGCACAAAAGAGCAGTTAGGCAAAGAGCTTAACATTCGTCTTAATGAACTGAGTGAAGATTGGCATCAATCGTCACTAGAGAAGATATTTATTGAGAAACGTATATATCGTGAAATCGAGGAGTGTGAAAGTTGGGATGAGGTGTTGAAAGTTATAGACAAAGGTTTAGAGCCATACAAATCTATGTTCTATCGAGAGATAACCACCGACGACATTATACGCCTTACAGAAATAAAGATCAAACGTATCTCAAAATATGATAGCTTCAAAGCCGATGAGCATATAAAAGCCATTGACGAGGAGGTGAAAACAGTTGAATATGATCTGGATCATCTTAACGACTACACCATAGCCCATTACAAACGTATCCGTAAAGATTATTCAAAGGGCAGAGAGCGACGAACAGAGCTACGCAATTTCACAAGCATTGAGGCAACTCAAGTGGCTGTTGCTAATGCCAAACTCTATGTGAACCGTAGTGATGGTTTCTTTGGTATTGGCGGTGGCATGAAGAAAGAAGAGTTTGTGTGTGACTGCTCTGATATTGATGATGTTATAGTGTTCACCCGCAATGGTAAATACACAATCACAAAGGTTACTGAAAAGGCGTTCTTCGATAAAGACATACTTTATATTGGTGTGTTCAAACGAAATGATGAGCGAACAATCTACAACATACTCTACCGTGATGGAAACAAAGGTGCAATAATGATAAAACGTTGTGCGATTAAAGCTATCACACGTGATAAACCATACGACATAACTCGTGGAACTGCGTCGTCTGAAATACTATATATGAGTGTCAATAGTAATGGTGAGGCTGAGGTGTTGAAAGTATATTTCAAACCACGTCCGCGTCTAAAAAAACTTATAGTTGATATTGATTTCTCAGAGCAACTCATAAAAGGTCGTGCATCGCAAGGAAATACATTCTCACGTTATCCTATCCATAAGATTGTGCTTAAAACAAAAGGAGTATCAACATTAAATGGTCAGAATGTATGGTTCGATGGTGACATCAATAAACTTAACAGCGACGGACGAGGAATATTGCTCGGCGAATTTACTGCCGATGACAAAATAGTGGTGTTTACTACCGCAGGAACTTATTACACTGCTGGGTACGATCTAAATCAATATTTCCCTGAAAACATGAAGTCGGTTGAGAAATACGACCCTATGCGCATCTATTCTGTGACCTACTACGATGCCTCTCAAAAGTTTTTCTATCTCAAACGATTCAATATAGAGCTATCGGAAAAACATCAAATTTTCATTGATGAATCAGAAGGTTCCTACATGGTTGGCATAACAAGCGATTATTATCCGCGTTTGGAGGTCAGTTTCAAAGGCGAGCATGCCTCACGTCAAAATGAAATGATGGACGTAGACGAATTTATAAAGGTGAAAAGTCATCGCGCTAAAGGCAAACGAATTACTACATATACTGTTGGTGATCTAATATTTGTTGAGCCTTTGAAATCTCCAGAAGAGCCCATAAGTGATGAGGCGGAGCAAGTTATGGAGCCTGATCTAGACTCCGATGAGTCATCCCCCAAAGTCAATGATCAGATTACAACAGATTTAGATCCGGCGGATGAGCCTTCGCTCTTCGACGATTTCTAAAGTAAATAGTCGTCGCTGAAAAAGTGCCGTAGGATTACTTTCCACGGAAACGGCACACATTTCACAGATTTTGAACT
>JAVVZN010000030.1:0-9827 GCA_036650555.1 Rikenellaceae bacterium | reverse complement strand
GGATTTTAAGGGACGACTAAATAGAGAATATAAAATATTATTGTCCGATTAAAAATGATGCCCTACTTTCAGGCGAAACCCTAGGAGTTGAAGCATTGAAAGTGCGTACTTTTTTATTAAAAATAGTACTAATTTCATTTCAGATTGTTATTTGATTTCATTAAAACAAAAAAAAATTGTACTTTTGCGAAAGTTATGCAGGTGTAGGGTGGCATATGGTGGGGTAATTTATTGATTTATTTTTTGGGGATGAAAAACATCTATTGTGTTATAATGGCTGGTGGCGTTGGTAGCCGTTTCTGGCCAATGAGTCGCGAAGATAAACCTAAACAGTTTATTGACATACTTGGTATTGGTAAAACTTTCATTCGTCAAACCTATGAGAGGTTTACTCCAATGGTGCGCGACGAAAATTTTATTGTGGTTACAAGTAGCAAATATAAAAGTTTGGTTTTGGAGCAGATTCCAGAGTTGAAGCCATCGCAAGTGCTATGTGAGCCTATGCGTCGCAATACAGCCCCTTGTATTGCTTATGCTACATATCGTATTATGTCAATAGATCCAGATGCAGTTATGGTGGTGACACCTGCCGATCATCTGATCACCAATACACATAAATTTGAAGAGGTAGTAAAAACATCGGTAGATTATGCAGATAGCCATAACTCATTGATGACAATAGGCATACAGCCATCAAAACCCGAAACAGGATATGGTTACATACAGATAGATCCCAAATCTACTGAGCAGTCGCACCCCGATATCTACAAGGTTAAAACATTCACCGAGAAACCAAATGTAGATATTGCAAAGGTGTTCGTTGAAAGCGGTGAGTTTTTCTGGAACTCAGGGATTTTTGTTTGGAACGTGAAGACAATTCTGAATGCTATAAACAGCTTTATTCCAGATATTAACTCTCTGTTTATACGTGGCATTGGAACCTACTCCACCGACAAGGAACAGCAGTTTATTGAAACCATATATCCTAAATGCGAAAATATATCTATCGACTATGGTGTCATGGAGAAGGCGGATAATGTGAATGTGATATGCGCAGATTTCGGTTGGTCGGACATAGGAACTTGGAGCGCATTATACGAGCATTCTGATAAAGATGAGAACAGTAATTCAGTCAGCACAAAGCGAGTGATATTCTATGACTCAAAAGGATGTGTGGTTCGTGCGCCCGACGACAAAGTGGTGATTATAGATGGATTGGAGAATTACATTGTGATTGATAGTGGCGATTCGTTGCTTATCACACCTCTCCATAAAGAGCAGTCAATTAAAAACTATGTGGAAGACGTTCGCGTTGCACATAGCGATAAATATCTTTAAGCACATTACTAAATTGCCAATATGGACAGTATTATAAACAAAGCATTAGCATTAACGCCTCTTACAGTAAAGGAGGCGTTAATGTTATATCAAAATTTACCAACATCAGAACTACTACTGCTGGGCGACACATTGCGTCACACTCATAAGCCTGGCAATATAGTCACATGGCAGATAGATCGTAATGTGAATATCACTAACGTCTGTGTCAGCGGATGTAAGTTTTGTAATTTTCATTGTAAACCTCATCAAACAGAGCTAGGCTACATAACGTCAATTGAGAGTTACAAAGAGAAGATAGAGCAGACAATAGCTCTTGGTGGCGATCAGCTCCTCTTGCAGGGAGGCATGCACCCAAAGTTAAGTATTGATTATTACATTTGGTTGCTAAGCGAGTTGAAACATATGTTTCCTCAAATAAAACTCCATGCTCTTGGTGCTCCCGAAGTGGTGCATATCTCAAAGATCAGCGGTTTGAGTTTTACTCAAACGCTCGAACGTCTGGTTGAGGCAGGCTTAGACTCACTGCCTGGTGCAGGAGCTGAGATTCTCGACAACAAAATACGACGTTCCATATCGCCTGGAAAATGCACTGCCGATGAGTGGCTAGAAGTGATGCAGATAGCACATAAAATGAATATACCAACCTCTGCCACAATGATGTATGGTCATATTGAGGCTCCACATCATATTGTTGAGCATCATGGGTTTGTGGCGTTTATTCCTTGGGTGTTTTGCAGTGAGGGCACAGAGTTAGCTAAGAAGGTGAAGATCACCGAACAGACTCCAGAAAAATATCTGCGTATAATAGCTATAAGTCGTATTGTGCTAAATAATATAAAGAACATACAGGCCAGTTGGCTAACCTTAGGAGCCCAAACAGCCACTATGGCACTCCATTCAGGGGCGAATGATCTAGGTTCCATTATGATTGAAGAAAATGTAGTGTCGTCGGCTGGCGCAACATTCAAAATGGGAGCCGACCAAATGCGTAGCACCATAATAGACGCAGGTTTCACACCGCAGCTACGCGACCAACTTTATAGAGAGAGAACAATCTAAGAAGCTGTTTTAAGAAGTCGTGTAAAGTTTTTTGACATAGGTGTAAAAAAATTTGACAATATGAATTAACAGCAAACTAGCTATGTGCCTGACATGTAGCTAGTTTGCTGTTTTGGCACGTTCTGTGATATATAATGATGAACTATTAACCTTTTTATAGCTTTTTTATTATGTTACGAAATTTTATCTCTACTATCAGATGTTACACCACATCTAGTTTGTTGAATATTTTAGGCTTATCTGTTGCATTCACTGCGTTTTATATTATAATAAGTCAAGTAGCTTTTGAATTAAAATTTGATAAGTTTCATTCAGCATCCGATCGAATTTATAAAGCAGAAATATTATTTGGCGACGGACGAGGTCAAACAGTGGTGTCGCGTGCCTTTGTCAATACTCTTACTGCGGCATCGCCTTTGATTGAGAAATCAGTGCTTATTGGTCCATCATGGGGGAAATCATATTTTGTCGTTGAGCAAAATGGAAATAAGGTAGGCTTTTCAGAAGACATCGAAATGGTGTACCCTAGTATTGCAGATGTTTTTGATTTCAAGATGGTTGAGGGGAGCATGAAAGCTCTCGAAGAGCCAGAGAAGGTGGTTATACCTTTGAGTATTGCTAATAAATTGTTTGGCAGTAAGTCTTCGTTAGGGAAAACACTCACAACACAATCGGGTAGGATAAGAGAAGTGGGTGGAGTTTATCAAGATTTTCCAGATAACTCACAGCTAAACAATCATATATTGACAAAGATATATGATCACGAAGGGCGCACTAAAGATGGGGCTGATAACTGGAATCAAAATAACTATTTTATGTATGTTAAACTTGCCAAAGGTGCTTCTCCTCGCGTGGTTGAAAATCAATATGCAAAATCTATTAATCTGGGAGAGAAGATGTTTGGTGAAGATTCTGGGGCAAAGGCTCATCTCACTCTTATGAGTGATCTATATTTTGCTAAACGTGATTATGCGATTGAACATCTAATAAAACATGGCGATATTAACGCCACCATAGTTATGTCGTCGATAGCACTACTTATTCTGATAATAGCTGCAATAAATTTTATAAATTTCTCAACGTCGCTTGCTCCGATACGTATGAAGAGCATAAACATCCAAAAGGTGTTGGGATCAACAAATCTCAAACTACGTTTAAAGCTCATATCGGAGGCAGTATTTTTGTGCTTGTTGTCGTTTGGTGTGTCGCTACTGATAATATATGGGCTTAGTCAGAGTCAGTTTCAGAATGTCACGATGAATAAAATCATGCTTTCTGCTAGTGGACCCAGTTTGGTCTTCACGGCAGTAATAACTATTGCCTTAGGCGTTGTAGCTGGCATTTATCCTGCATTTTATGCCACTAATTTTTCTCCTGCAATTGCACTTAAAGGGAGTGCGATGCGATCTCGAAGTGGACATTTTTTGCGTAGCTTTCTTATGGGATTTCAGTTTGTGGCATCAACAATATTGATCATAGCAGCGATATTCTTACAGATACAAAATAACTATTTGAAAAAAATGGATACAGGGCTGCCTAAAGAGAATATTATAATTGCTGAGTTGGGTGGTGGATTAAAGAGCAAAAGCTTTGAAACAGAACTTAAAGCCAATCCTGTAATTAAAGATGTGGCATATGCGCAATATAATATTGGCGGTTGTAATTTGGCACAGGGTTGGGGTTCTAATTTGAAAGGGAAGTCAATAATGTATGATGCTCATTTTGTGTCGTGGAATTTTCCTAAGATGATGGGTCTTCAGATTGTTGATGGAGAGATGTTTACAGAAGAAGATCTAGAGAAAGAAGATGGCACATTTATCTTCAACCAAACAGCAGTAAAACAGTTTGATATAAAAATTGGTGACAACATAAAAGGTAATGTAGGCGATGGTTCATTGGTGAAGGGAGTGGTGAAA
Source organism: Rikenellaceae bacterium (assembly GCA_036650555.1). Lineage (GTDB taxonomy): Bacteria > Bacteroidota > Bacteroidia > Bacteroidales > Rikenellaceae > CAMQVM01. The sequence goes on along the minus strand of JAVVZN010000030.1, from coordinate 5,511 downwards.
GATTTTAATTTCAAGTCGTTGCATTATGAAATCACACCTATGGCGTTGGTCTTATCGCCAAATAGTTCCAAATATAATTTTATGTCAGTGGCATACATCAAAATAGAAGGCGATCCATATGAAGCTGTGGATTATGTGAAAAAAGTGGCTAAAAATATCGACCCTGCATATCCTCTAGTCACAAACTTCTACGATCAAACATTCAATAACCTATACGAGCGAGAGCAGAAATCAACTCGACTCATCACTCTATTCTCTCTGCTTGCAATAATCATATCATTAGTTGGAGTGTTTGGTCTTGTGGTTTTTGAAACACATCATCGTAGAAAAGAGATAGGCATGCGTAAGATAAGTGGCGCAACAGTGGGATCTATATTAATGATGTTAAATCGTAGATTTGTGATTCTTATATTGATTTGTTTTGCAATTGCTGTGGTTCCTGCATGGATAGGTGTGAATATGTGGCTTAAAGAGTTTGCTTATCGCACGCCAATTGATATGTGGGTGTTTGTTGTGGCTCTACTTATGATTACATTTATCACCATGACAACTGTCACCATTCAGTCATGGAGGGCGGCAACCGAGAATCCTACTAAATCACTTAAATCAGAATAACTAAGAATAACTAAGAAGCTTTTTAATAGACCAACTTCACTCATTAAAAATTTGTAGATAATGATACAACTGAAAATAATCTTTCGTTCGTGGGCGCGCAACACTATGAGTACATTTATCTCTGCCACTAGCCTTATTATAGGTTTGGTTTGTAGTACTATTCTGATATTGTTTGTGCTAGGAGAGTACAGAGTTAGAAATGCTTTAGGCAACACAGACAAAGTGTATCTCGCTGAGCAGCACAATGTGTTCTATAATGATAAAAGTGTGGTGACCGACTCGTCAAATCCTAAACTATCGTTTGATATATCTGAAAAGTATGGAGATGTGGAGATGTTATCTATTATAACACACGAATACTGGAATTATAAAAATGCCTTACAACCTAATATAAGAGGATTGTATGCCGTTACACCAGATTTTGCCAAGATGTTCACAATACCGGTGAAAGAGGGAAATTTGGCTCAGACATTAGCCTCTAAATCTGAAATTGCAGTTACTAATAGTTACATGCAATATTTATATGGTAAAGATGCGGTGGTTGGCGATAGGATATTGGCCGAGTCGGGAGGAAATACATGGGTGAATGGTGTTATGCAGCCGAAGACTATCCACGATGTTGTGATAACAACCATATTAGATGAAACCTCACGAACACCATTCTCTTACAAGGCACTGATAGGAATGCCAATATTGGAGATTGGCGCTATGAGTGGCGCGTTTTCGGGCGACTATCACTCTATTATAAAACTTCGTAAAGAGAGTAATATTGAAGATTTAAATAAAAAAATAATTGCCGATACCACAATTTTTAAACAAGGTACAGATTTGATCTTTACCCCATTTTCAAAAGTATATTTCGATACTGCGCAACGTGGTAATTTGTTTGGAAGTCAAAGATTTATAGTTCGTCGCGATCCTTCACTTCTCATTATTAGTCTAACAATTTCTATCGCCATACTTCTGATAGCAATGTTTAACTACATAAATATTACTATGACTCGTGCCAAGAGTAGATTGAGAAACATTGCCGGGCAACGTATATTCGGTGCATCGAAATGGAGCATGCGTTGGCAAATAGCGCTCGACACATTGATGCTCGTTTTAATATCGTTTGCTTTATCGCTATTTATTATAAAAGAGGTTATTCCATTTTTTAATAATTTCATGGATTGTGAAATATCTTTAAGCGACCTGCTACTCATTCAAAATGCGGCTATTATCGTGGGCGTGTTGCTTGTGCTAGTGGTTTGTTCGTCGGCTTACATACTTGTGAAGATGGAGATAAGCAGCCCGATCAATATATTAAAAAATCAAGTAGGACATAACATTCAGATATCAAGTGTCATGGTAATCGCTCAATTTGTGATCTCTGTGGCGTTGATAGCATTTAGCATGAACATATCGCGTCAGGTTCGCTTTATCGCTTATCAACGTCCTGCGTCGGAATACATATTACGGATTTCAAGCAACACGTCGGAAAAACTACCTAAAGAGTTCACAGATATTGTAAAGACCCTCTCAATAGTAGAAAACTACACCTCTCAAGGACCATTGCCTAATATGTCTGTGAGCGTAGATGGTAAATCGGCAAATATGGTTGAAGCAGATAAATCGGTGTTTGATTTCTATGGTATTAAACTATTGGAAGGGCGTGACTTTGTTGAGAGTGATGCTCGTAAAAATATAATCATTAATGAGGCAGCGTTGTCGGTGTTTAATGTTGAGAAGCCAGTGTTGGGTAAGAAAATATGTTTCAATGGCGACACATCGACTGTGATTGGAGTGGTTAAAGATTTCATTTATGAAGATGCTCATAAAGCGATCCAACCTCTTATCTTATATAACTACGAAGGCGATAAAAGCGATACGAAATATTGGCGTATATATCTGAAAGTGAATTGTGATACCGACGTTGCGATAGATAAAATAACTGAGGTATGGAATGATATTTCTCATCACTCAGCAGGCATGGAAATCAAGACTGTGGCTGAGATATACAAAGAGATGCACCCTTCAGAGATACGTTTGATGAAGGTGGTCAATATATTTATGTATATAAGCATCGCATTAACAGTTCTCGGATTGTTTGGGCTCTCTTTCTATTCAGTTGAAAAACGTTCTAAAGAGATAGCACTCCGTAAGATCCATGGTTCAACAACATTAGATGTTATAGTATTACTGTGTCGCACATTTACGGTTTGGATAGCTATTGCTATCGCAATAGCAATTCCTATTGCAGTTTATCTGACCATGCAATGGTTGTCTACCTTTACATTCAGAGTGCCACTAGTGGCATGGGTATTTGTTTTAACAATTGGAATAGCCGCCGCAATAACATTTATAACAGTGATATTCCAAACTTGGAAAGCTGCAAGTGCTAATCCAGTGAAGTCGATAAAAGGAGAATAATAGTATTAAATTATTACCATGTCACTAGTAGAAATTTCCAAGCCCACTAGTGTATGAATATGCTATAAGTAAAAGTAAATCACGCTATTACATACTATATTTAAAATTTTTATCGGACAACTAATAAATTAATATTATGTTTTACAGATTCTACCACACAGTATGTCGTTATAAACTGGCAAGTGCGCTTAATTTCATAGGATTGAGCTTTGCATTTGCACTGTTTGTTTTGATAATGATACAGGTATCGACCGAGTTTTCTTCCGGGACAGATGATCCTAAACATAAAAATATTTATCGTATAGAGGCGAAATCTAAAATGGCCAATAAGTGGCATCTAAGAATGTCACGCTTTATATACGAAAAACTATCTGCCACAACACCTCAAATAAAAGAGTCGGTAAGATTTACATTATCAACAAGTATGGTGAAAGTGGGCGACACTCATTACTATGATATTCCAACAATATATCAAGGTAGCGATATATCAAAGGTCATTGATTATGATATGTTGGAGGGTGTTGCATCGTCGGCAATGCAGAAGGGTTGTGTGCTCATTAATAAGAGTAATGCTGATCGCATGTTTGGAGGTAAGTCTGCCATGGATAAACAGATTGGTATCGGACCCCAGATGTGTGTTGTGAAAGGCGTGTATCGTGATTTCCCATCTAATTCCATGACACCAAATGGAGTCGTTATGTTTAATGATTATGGCATGTGCAGTGCTTATTTCCTTTTTGCTCCTAACACTGATGTGGAAAAGGTGGCAGATGATTTCAATAAAAAATATATTGCAACAGAGTTTAAAGATGATAGCGATATTAAGTTTGTGGCACTTGCCGACACTTATTTCGACAATCAATATGCCACGGGCGATTTTCTCCGACAAGGTGATCGTTCAGCAACACTAATCTTGCTCTCAATAGCATTGCTTATAATGTTGATCGCAATTATAAATTTTGTGAATTTTTCAACATCTCTTGCTCCTATGCGTATAAATGCGTTGAACATTCGTAGCGTATTGGGTTCAACACGAAAAGAGTTAAGGCTCGGTATAATATATGAGGCATTAATGTTCTCAATGATCTCTTTTATGGTTGCACTTTTGTGGGTTCATATCATAAACGACACATCGCTGGTTGGGTTGTTTAAAACATCGGATCTAACTATCGGTACAAATATTAAAGTTGTAGTTTTCACAGGTGTGTTGGCAATGATTATCGGCACTCTATCGGGTGTTTATCCAGCCTACTATTGCACACGATTTGCTCCTGCTTTGGTGCTAAAAGGAACATTTGGGTTTGTAGGTAAAGGCAAAGCGTTGCGTACCACTCTTTTAAGTGTTCAGTTTGTTATCTCAATTGCGCTTATCATTGGTGCTCTATTCATTCATCTACAAAATAGCTATCTACAAAATAAAGACCTTGGTTACAACACTGAAAACGTTATCGTGGTCAATGGTGTGTGGGATAGAAACGGAAAACTGATGGGCGAAAAGATAAAACAGTTGGCAATGATTAATAGTTCTGCTAGTTTTGATGGTAATTTTGGTAAGGCAGGAGCAGCTAGAAATAATATTATAGTTGGCAGCGACACTATTGATGTGCATAATTACAGAATTGATGAGAATTTCTTGTCGTTAATGAATATCCCTGTCATTCAAGGACGTAGCTTTGTTAGCAGCGATCAAGAGAAGATGATGGACGACAATAGCAATAAAATTATCAACGTGATAGTTAATAAATCGGCACTTCGCATACTGAACACATCGGTTGATTCACTAATAAAAAATCAATATCAAACATATCGGGTGATTGGGGTGACCGACGATATTATTGGTAACTCACTTTATAATTTGTCGGGTGCTATACTTTTTATTAATAGCGACTATGTAAACAATGTTGTTGTAAAAGTAAATGCTGCTGAGAGTGCCAATGCCATGAGAGAGATAAAAAAGGTGGCGCAACAAGTACAGTCGTATGCCTATACCGATGTGCGCTTTTTTGATCAGGCAAGAGCAGCACTTTATCAGAAAGAGATCGACTTGTCGCTGCTTATAACTGGATTCTCACTGCTCGCGATTGTCTTATCGCTTATGGGGGTGTTTGGATTAGTGGTGTTTGAAACATCATATCGACGCAAAGAGATAGGTCTTCGTAAGATCAATGGAGCAACAATAGAATCAGTACTTGTTATGTTTAATAGAAGGTTCGTGTGGTTAGTGGTAATATGTTTTTTGATTGCAGTTCCTTTTGCGTGGTATGGTGTTGATCAATGGTTGAAAGGGTTTGCTTATCACACACCAATCTATTTATGGGTGTTTGTGCTAGCTTTCTTTATAGTTCTATTGATAACAGTAATCACTGTCACTGTTCAATCATGGCGTACCGCAATAGAGAATCCAATAGAATCCATAAAAACTGAATAGTAATAACCAGTCCCATGTGCATAAAAATGCTATAAATAAAAGTAAATAACATGATT
>JAVVZN010000029.1:0-9842 GCA_036650555.1 Rikenellaceae bacterium | reverse complement strand
GTCATGGCAAGGCGCATATTCTGCGCGCCTCACAAGAAGGAATTGCGTATGCCTTCCGCTATGGGATCGACATAATGAGAGAGGTGGGAGTCGAGCCTAAGGTGATACGTGCAGGTAAGGCTAATCTATTTTTAAGCCCATTGTTTCGTAGAACACTTGCCACACTATGCGATGCACGCATAGAGCTCTACAACACCGATGGCGCATTAGGTGCTGCGCGAGGTGCTGCATTAGGTGCAGGGCTATATAAAAATCGTGAAGAGGCATTTGCATCTCTGCGTAAACTCGAAACTATCGAGCCGGATAACGCAATGAAAGCTGCACTTGAACATGGTTATCAAATATGGAAAAGAGAATTAAATAATAAATTAATGCTTTTTTGAGAAAAGTACGCCTTTCAGTGCTTTAAAAAATGAAAACTCTCTTAGAGTGTTTTCGGGAGTTGCTTTCGGCAGCTTCTTGCGTTTGCCTTGAGGTAAGGCATGATTTTTAACAAGACAACAATGTAAATTAAATAATAATAAATTGCACATACGTGCTTTAAATCGTAAAGTTATGAGTACAATATTTTCAGGAATCAATAAGATCAAATTCGAGGGAGCTGATTCTAAGAACCCTTTAGCGTTTCGTTATTATGATGAAAACCGCATCGTTGGTGGTAAAACTTTAAAAGAGCAGTTGCGTTTTGCTATTGCCTACTGGCATTCATTCTGCGCCGATGGTGGTGATCCTTTTGGTAGTGCCACACATTCCTTTCCTTGGAATGCAATCTCAGATCCAGTGGCATCGGCTAAACTGAAGATGGATGCTGCATTTGATTTTTTTGTGAAGATAGGCGCTCCTTACTATTGTTTCCATGATGTAGATTTAGTTGGTGGAGGTAGTTCTATCAGCGAATATGAGAAAAATCTTTATGCCATAGTGGCTTATGCCAAGCAAAAGCAGGCTGAAACAGGAGTGAAGCTATTATGGGGAACCGCAAATGTGTTTAGCAACCCTCGTTACATGAATGGTGCTGCAACAAATCCCGATTTTAATGTTGTGGCGCATGCAGCTGTTCAGATTAAAAGTGCTATCGACGCCACCATTGAATTAGATGGTGAGAATTATGTGTTCTGGGGAGGTCGTGAAGGTTACATGTCGCTACTCAACACCGAGATGAAACGTGAGAAAGATCATCTTGCCATGATGCTAACAAAGGCTCGTGACTATGCTCGTAAAAATGGTTTTAAAGGCACATTCTTTATTGAGCCTAAACCTATGGAGCCAACAAAACACCAATATGATTTTGACAGCGAAACTGTGATTGGATTTTTACGTCATTATGGTCTTGAAAAAGATTTTAAATTGAATATAGAGGTTAATCATGCCACACTAGCTGGTCACACCTTTGAACACGAATTACAATGTGCGGTCGATGCAGGTATGCTCGGAAGTATTGATGCAAACCGTGGCGATGTTCAGAATGGCTGGGACACAGACCAATTTCCTATAAACCTTCAAGAAACTGTTGAGGCGATGATGATAATCTTATCTAAAGGTGGTATCAAACCGGGTGGAATAAATTTTGATGCGAAAATACGTCGTAATTCAACCAATGTTGAAGATCTGTTTATTGCTCACATCTCAGGTATGGACACATTTGCTCGTGCATTGATTATTGCCGATACCATCCTTAAAGAGTCGCCATTAAGTGCCATGCGTAAAGCTCGTTACGCTTCATTTGATGAGGGTAAAGGTGCACAATTTGAAAATGGTAGCCTAGGATTAGAAGAGTTACGTGCAGCAGCTATTGCCGCAGGTGAGCCTAACGCAATTAGTGGTCAGCAAGAAAAATATGAGCAACTATTGTCGATGTATATCTAATTTAGTGGAGCGAAAGAGTGAAAAACAATAATTTGTATTTGATGTTTGTCACCATGGTGGCAACACTTGGTGGGTTACTATTTGGCTACGACACAGCAGTCATCTCAGGCACTGTTAAGTATTTGGATCTGAATTTTATAGTGCCGCTCGGATTAGACGAAACGTCGGGTAGTTCGCTACTTGGTTTTTTGGTTTCGAGTGCGCTTATCGGATGCGTCGTCGGTGGATTGATAGGCGGATTTATGGCAACGAAATTTGGACGTAAACGTAGTTTGATTGTGGCTGCCGTGCTGTTTATTGTTTCGGCAGTAGGGTCGGCATTTCCAGAGATGGCAATGGGCGGCAATGCTGAGGTTCACACTTTTATAGTTAGTTTTGTTGTATATAGGATAATCGGTGGAGTGGGCGTGGGGCTTGCATCTATGCTCTCACCGATGTATATTGCCGAGATGGCTCCTGCCTCAAGGCGTGGTAGTCTTGTGTCATGGAACCAATTTGCAATTATCTTCGGCATGCTCGTGGTCTATTTTGTTAATTATTCTATTGCTATTAGTGGTGATGAGGTGTGGATAGCAACCACAGGCTGGCGTATGATGTTTCTCTCTGAGGTGATACCTGCATCGCTCTTGCTTGTTTTGGTGATGTTTGTGCCAGAATCTCCGCGTTGGCTTGTCATGAGAGGCGAGGAGAATAAAGCAATAGCAATTATCCGAAAGGTGACAGGAGAGCAAGATGTTTCTGCTGAGATTGCTAGCATAAAAGAGTCGATTGGCGGGGTTGTTAAATCACGTCTGTTTGCTTTCGGTGTGGGTGTGATAGTTGTTGGAGTGTTGCTCTCTGTGTTTCAGCAATTTGTTGGTATCAATGTGGTGCTTTACTATGCTCCCGAAATATTCCGCAACATGGGAATGGGCACTGATGCCGCGCTACTGCAAACAATCATAGTTGGTGCTATAAACCTTACATTCACAGTGGTGGCTATCTTCACCGTTGATCATTTTGGACGTAAGCCTCTTATGATAATCGGTAGTCTGGGCATGGCTGCCTCAATGACAGTGCTTGGTTTGGTGTTCTATTCTCAAAATATGGGTATATCGGCTTTGGTGGCTATGCTTTTCTACACTGCGTCGTTTGCTGTTAGCTGGGGTCCTGTGTGCTGGGTGCTACTCTCAGAGATCTTCCCAAATAAGATACGTGGTCAAGCAATGGCTATTGCTGTTGCATCGCAATGGGTGGCAAACTATCTTGTGTCGTGGACATTTCCAATGATGGATAAATCTTCTTATCTGATAGATATGTTTCATCATGGATTTGCATATTGGGTATATGCAGCATGCGGAATTTTATCGGCTCTGTTCATCTGGAAATTTGTGCCAGAAACCAAAGGCAAAACTCTCGAACAGATGAATAATTTGTTTAGAAAGAAGTAGTTACAAAAAATAGTAGTACAAAAGAGTTAGAAGTTGTTTAAATTTGTTTCAAATTCTGTTTTATTTAGGGGCGGTTAATCACCGCCCTTATTATTGTAAAGACACAAATTTTGCCAAAATAAAGCAAACACACTCTAACACACCCCAAGTCTAAAGCTATTACCTTTTATATTGAACACGTAGCGTTGGTTGTCTACGTTATCGACACTATTAAACGACCTCTTCACGTCTGTAAAACTGTTTTAATTTATTACCCATGTCTTAGATAAAAATTCCCAAGCCCCCTAGTACCAAATAAATGCAAATCATACTATTACATACTATATTTGAAATTTTACCGGACAGCAATAAAAAGAACTACCCCACTTACAGTTACCTGAAGTGGGGTAGTTCTTTTAAGGATAGAATTAATTAGACACCCTCTTTAATTCCGTTTTACTATTCGTAACCCGGATTTTGTTTTAAATCTTTATTCAAATCAATTTCTTTTTGAGGAATTGGATCGAATATGTTGTGAGCTCTAAAACGTACCATTTCTGGACGACCTGGAATAATTACATTTGGTCCTACAAATGGAGTCTTAGTTTTCTCGTCGTATGGCATGCCAAGTATTGGTTCATTCATTACTTTTAGAGCAATAGGATCGCCTTTTTCATCGCGCCAGCGGCGGATTGCATAGTAACGTTTTCCTTCAAGAGCCATTTCAACGCGGTATTCATTACGGATACGTTCGCGGAATGCCTCTTTTGTTGCAACGTATGTTGGAAGAGCGCCATTGGTGTTTTGAAGTACTGGCTGACCTACGCGTGAACGAACACGGTTGATTGCTTCCAAACCTGCTTCAGTAGGGCCGTTTACCTCGTTGTCTGCCTCAGCAAACCAAAGAAGTACTTCGGCAAAACGCCAGATAGGATGGTCTTTAGAACCTTGCCAACCGTTAGCATAATCTATTGCTATAGTTTGATCAACCCATTTCTTTTGATTGTAGCCTGTTGCAGTTGCGTCGCCGCATGCGCCAATACCTGTTGGACGTTCAATGCCATCAACAAGTTTTGTTTTAGATGCAGGAATGGTTTGGAATGGACCTCCCCATTTTTTAAGCATTGAGCCATGGTAAAGAATATCTACTTCAAAACGTGGGTCACGATTTTTCCAAGGTTGTTTTGGATCGTAGATTTTTGAATTTTTAAGTAATGCTCCTTCGCTATCTTCAAAAGCATCAACAAGGCTTTGAGTTGGATTTACGCCACCCCAACCGACATTAGGGAATGTTCCCCAACCAAGCAGAGAAGTTTCCATACCATTACTATTGTCGTGTTGATATGCAAGAATGATTTCTTTACAATTATCAGATTCGCCTTCCCAAAAAAGTTCATCGTAGTTACCTTTAACATTGCCTTCGTCCCAAAGTCCATAAACGTTAAGATCCATGATCTTTTTTGATGTGGCTGCAGCCTCGGCATATGTTGATAAGCCAGCTCCCATACCTTTTGTAAAGCCTGCAAAGTAGATCTGCATCTCAGCTAATTGAGTTAAAGCAGCTCCTTTTGTCAAACGACCTTTTTGTGAAGGGGTAGTAGGAAGGTTGTCGATAGCAAATTGAAAATCGGCAACAGTTTTAGCATAAACTTCAGCAATTGGTGTGCGAGAAACCAAAAGTTCGTCTACACCTAGAGTTTTATCGGTGTAAGGCACATCGCCATAGCTACGCATCATCTCAAAATAGAATCTTCCGCGGAAAAAACGAGCCTCTGCAATCAACGAATTTTTTTGTTCTGGTGTGACATTTGGAACAAGGTCGATTTTTTCAAGGAATAGGTTTGTCTTACGAACTAATCCGTAGTCCCAACCTTCACTTAGTGGGTCATAAAGGCCTGAAGTTGCTTTTGACCCTTCAGCCCATTTAATTCCGTGTACTACATCGTCAGACTGTATGTCGTTATCAATAACACCTTCACTAGGCAACCAACGATACATATCGGCGGTGTATCTGTATGCGTCTTCGTATGATTTCCAAAAACTGGCATCAGATAGCTCCCCAAGAGGAGCTTTGTCTAGGAAATTAGCACAAGATTGAAAACCCATTGTGATAATAACCGAGAATATAATTAAAATTTTCTTTTTCATATTACATTAATTTTTTCTGCATTGATTTTGATTAATAGATAAAATTTGGTGTTAATTATAATCTTTAAGCAGTGCAAAAGTTATTATATCAATTAAAAGTTAACTCGTAAACCTAATGTTAATTTCCTTACGTTTGCATAAACAGCTCCACGTCCTTGAGATGTTTCAGGATCCCAATCTTTCATAGATTTGTCTTTAATGGTAAATAAGTTTTCACCAGTGAAGAACACTTTAATATTTTGCAAATTAATGGCATTAACCACATGTTTTGGAAGAGAATAACCTAATGTTAAGTTTTTCATACGTACGTACGACATGTCAGCTAACCAATATGAAGATGTTTGGAAGTTGATTTGGTCAGAGTTTGTGATACGTGGATAGGTTGCGTTCACATTGTTTTCAGGGGTCCAACGATCTAAGTGGCGTCTTAGCACCTTCGCACTATTAAAGAATGCGTAAGAAGCTTCACCATCTAGAAAAGTAGACACACCGAATGCACCTTGGAACAGAATTTGAAGATCCCAGTTTTTGTATGATGCACCGATATTTAAACCACCTGTCCATTTTGGGAAGTTGTAGCCAATTACCTCACGGTCGTCAGGAGTGATCTTGCCATTACCATCTTTATCAAAATATTTGATGTCGCCAGGTTGATCGGCAGCAGTACGTTTTGGACTATTTTTCACATCGTCAGCATCGCGGAAAAGACCAACGGCGCGGTATCCATAGTAAGAACCAATAGGTTTTCCTTCGATATACCAGAATTTACCATCATTAGGGTTTGCACCATCAGTGCCTTTTAGATCGGTGAATTTATTTTTTACATAACCCATGTTAAGGCTAACGTTGTAGGCAAAATCACCTGCGCGTCCATTGTGGAATACAGTTAGGTCAAGACCAGTGTTTTGTACTTTACCTGCATTTTCTTGTGGAGGTGTTGCTCCGATAATAGCTGGTTTTGGAAGTTTTAGAAGCATGCCATCGGTAATTTTGTTGTAGACTGCAAGTTCAAAACCTAAAGTGTTGTTAAGGAACGCTGCTTCAATAGCACCTTCAGCATTTTTAACATTTGCCCATGTTAATGCTTGATTTGCGTAACGAGATTCATTTACTGTTTGGTATGGGGCATCGTCCATTAAATATTTGTTGTAGCCGTAGGTTGTTTGCCATTCGTAGTTTCCTTGTAGCTCTTCATTACCTGTTATACCATAACCAGCACGTAGTTTAAGATTTGATATCCATGTCACATTTTTCATAAACTTCTCTTGACTTATACGCCAAGCAGCAGAGAATGATGGGAAATAACCCCAACGCTCAGATGGAGAGAAACGAGAAGAGGCATCAGCACGAACGTTTGCCTCGAAAAGATAACGACTATCGTAGTTGTATTGAATACGTCCGAATAGTGATTGACGAGTTATGTCGTGACCGCTAGATGCGTTGTATTGATTAGCAGGGTCGAGTGTGTCCATAGACTCTTCAAGTTCATTACTACCACCTTTTTTACGGCTTGCATTGACATATCTATATTTTAATTGATATTGCTCATAACCAGCTAAAATGTTTAGTGAGTGTTTGCCAAACATTTTATCGTAGTTGATAAGTGCTTGCATTGTTTCGCGAGTTGTGGTGCTATTGTTGTTGTAAGCCTCACGCTCTTTATTACCTTGACCACCATATTTGTATTGGCGATGGAAACCAGTGTCGTTTCCATTGTATTGACGATTTGCATAAACAGCTTTTACAGATAGTTCAGGAAGAATATTTACCTGAGCATATAGTGTTTCTGTCCATTCTGTTTGTTTGCCTTTACGCCATCCGCTAAGATCTCTCTCAGCAATTGGGTTTTGATAGCCAGATCCATTGTATGTGCCATCTTCATTGTATATAGAGTATATTGGAGCCAAACGGTTAGCATATTGAGCCAAACCTTCAGGCGATTCCCATCCTGTTTTGTTGATAGAGGTGTAGCCAGCTAAATTCATACCCAATTTCAACCATTTTGTGGCTTGAGTTTCAATATTGAAACGAGTGTTGAAACGTTTGTAATCGTTGTTCGACACCTTACCATTTTGAAGGTTCATACCAACAGATCCGCTATACACTGTTTTTTCTGTACCACCAGATATACTAATGTAGTGTTGAGTTTCAAGTGTCCATTTGCGGAATGTTTCTGCATACCAATCGGTGTCGGCATGTGTGTAGGGAGAACTTCCATCTTTGTATTTTTGCAAATCAGCTGGTTGGAAACGGTAGCTTGATTGTTGAATTTTGTGGTTTTGGTTGTATTGCGATTCGTTGTACAAAATAGCGTAGTCGTATGAACCAAGGTAATCTGGAACAGCAGTTGGAGTTGCCATTGAGATGTTGCCATTGTAGGTGACTGTGGCAGCTTTCGAGCGACTACCTTTTTTTGTTGTGATAAGGATCACACCGCTGGCAGCCTGCACACCGTAGATTGCAGCCGATGCAGCATCTTTCAAGATAGACATGCTCTCAACGTCGTTTGGATCCATAGTATCCATGTTTCCGGGGATACCGTCGATAATAACAAGTGGACCGCCTGCATTGATAGAGTTTTTACCACGGATGGTAATACCGGCAGTTTGAGAACCCGGGCGACCTGAACTTTGTACAGCAACAACACCAGCAACTTGACCTTGAAGGGCTTGTGATACTGATTGAAGTGGACGACTTTCGATTGCTTTTGGGTTTAAAGTTGCAACCGAACCTGTAAGATTGGCTTTTTTGTTTACACCATAACCCACAACCACAACCTCGTCAAGATTTAAAGCATCTTCTTTTAGAGAGATTAAGATTTTTGATTGAGTGCCAACAGTTACTTTTTGGGTTGAGTAACCCATAAAGCTAATTTCAAGTTGGTCGGTTTCTTTGACTCCTGGAATCACGAATGATCCTTCAGCGTCGGTCACGGCTCCTTTTGTGGTGCCTGCTACCATGACGGTAGCACCAATGATTGGTTGTTTTGTTGCAGCATCTTTTACAATACCTGCAATGTTTTTTTGTTGTACGGTAACATTAGATTCCGATCCACTATTGGTAGGGCTTGCCGCAGCTGCTACCTCAAAAGAGGAGAATACTAATGAAAACGCCATGAAAACCAAGGAAACTTGTTTCCCTAATTGTTCGTAGTAAACTTTTCTCATAGTAAAGTTTGTTTGGTTAATAAATATGTTGATTGTTGTCATAAGACCTGGTAAAAGTAATAATTATAATTTACTAATCAACACATTATATCCGTTTTTCTACAATTTTTTTACTAAACTCAGTTATAAGGCTCTATGAAGTGGGTTAGAGGTTTCTGTTTTATACTTATTTTTGCTAAAATTAATGAAAACACACACTTTAAATTCCATTTGTAATCAAATTTAACACGCAATATTTTTGTTAAAATGTCGTAATTGATAGTTAAAATTTAATAGTTTTATTATTGTAATAAAAAATAAATATCTTTGTAAACTTATCCAGTCATATATTAATAATAATGAATAAATTTTCAACATATATTAAATCATTTCTTCTTTTATGCGTGATGTTTTATGTGGTTTTTTTACTTTTGCCCCATAATATATTTTATCATGAACAGCAATCAATTTTTATTTTCGATAGTGCATTTTTTCATGCCAATTTCGATAAAATTGGCGGTCTAAATAGTTATTTATCAGCTTTCATCATTCAGTTTTTTTATATCAATTGGTTGGGAGCTTTGATCTTTTCGTTACTGTCATTAATACTATATAAGTCAGTAAAATATCTCTTTTATTGCTTGACGAATGGCAAAAAAGATTTAATGAATTTTGCTCTTGTGCCAGTAGCGTGGCAAGTCATACTTTTTGTGAAGGCTGATTACTCTTTTGAGCCACTAGTAGCTATACTTATTGCCATGGCACTATTTTTTGTCTGGCACCGATTGCATGGGTGGTGGGCATTTGTTTTTGCACTGCTTTGTTCTCTTGCAATGTATGCTCTTATAGACTATTATGTATTTATTTTCTTACTACTGATCCTACTATCTACTATATTTATAAACAAACCAGACTATAAATATCTATCACTTGTGGGTGTAACGCTTATTGCACCTCTAGTTTGGGTGGTGCCTTATTTCACTACTTCAGATTTTGCATATTCTCATCTTTTTGAAAAATCAACTTTTTCAGAACTTTATTTTTTTATACTATATATAGTAGTTTCAATTATCATACTTCGTTTTTCTAAAATAGTTAGTCGCAAATATGAGATTGCTCTTGGCGTAGTGTCGCTCGTTGTGATATTGATTGGCGGTTCATATCTGTTTGTGAAGCAGTATGATCCTCGTGAAAAGCAGATAATATTAATTGACAAGGCTATAAAAGAGCAGAAATGGGATGAGGTGTTGAAAGTATCTGAGCGTTACTCTAC
>JAVVZN010000028.1:0-10902 GCA_036650555.1 Rikenellaceae bacterium | reverse complement strand
TGTTGCCAAATGCGATCAGCGGTTCTTTATTAGAAATCATGTAGGCAATGGTTGGGAGTATGTCGCATTGTTGAACCACCGTTGTGGTGTCGGTGAACTTTAAGGTGTTGTCTATTGTGGAGTGTATGATCATTGGCACCTTATACGATCCATCGGCTGTCAAATACTCTTCAGTATAAGATTGGTTTGGATGGTCGGCAGTGATGATGAAGATCGTGTTTTTATACCAATCTTCTTTTTTTGCCGCTTCAAAAAATTTACGAAGTGCCATATCGCTATATGTGATACATTTTTGTAAGGGCTCATCACCCTCTTTAAACTGACCCTCGTAACGAGCAGGAATTTTAAAAGGATGGTGTGACGAAACTGAAAATGTGGCAGCAAGGAATGGTTGAGGCATTGTTGATAACATCTTTGCCTGGTAAAGAAGAAACTCCTCATCCCATATGCCCCACATGCCGTCGAAAAACGAATCGTCGCCAAAATCTTCCATGCCGTAGTAGTTATCCACACCCACCTGTTTGCAAAATGCTAGTAGACCCATAGATCCGCGCGGCGCGCCATGGAAAAATGAGGTGGTATAACCCTCTTTCTTTACTATATTGGCTAGTGAGTAGAGCTCGTTGCCTGAGTTTTCTGATAGCACAAAAGGTACTACGAGCGATGGAATAGACACTAAGGTTGATGGTAGAGCGTCGATTGATTTAAGCCCATTTGCATAAGAACTTAGAAATGTTGCCGATTCTGAGGCTAGTGAGTCGAGAAAAGGGGTGAATTTGTTGCGTCCTTCTTTGTCTTTGTTGTAGGCTCCTATGTGTTGGCTTCCGAAACTTTCCATTATAAGCAACACTATATTTGGTTTGGTGCCAAAATTATATGGTGATTTAGTGGTGTCGGGTTTCTGTAAGGCTGTGAAAAATTTCTCTTCCTCTTTATTGTTGAAGTAGTTACGTACCTCTATTTTGGGCACTTTTATTGTGCGTAGTAGCGAGAAAGGAGTGTTTAAAACTAACTCACGGTGCAAAGGCACATTCACATATTGCGATGCGTTGCTGAGTGTAATTGGTCTGGTACTATGTGCGAAACCTCCGCGCATGCCGCCAATGGCAAGCCCCACACATAGGGCAAGTGCGATTGTGTTTAAGATGAATGCTACTGTTTTATTTTTTTGTTTGACACCTTTAACCTTTATCTTTAGAGCAAAAATTATAAATGTAATGATCGTTATGATTGCCGCCGCTGTAACCCAAGGATAGAGTAGCATTGATTCAAAAATAGCTTTATAGGCTCCTTTGTCGGATTTAAACTCTTCGAGCACGCTGAATGTACTGCGACGAAGTGTATATTTGAAATATACTGAATCAAGAAAGTTTGTGAGTAGTAATATTGAGTTTAAAATTAGATACAAAGCTAGCGTGCATCGTTTGTATATCTTGCCATAGACAAACTGAAACGGTAGCGCCTGCATTATGATAATAGGAATATTAAAATAGATTGCTGCGGCAATATCAAATCTTAATCCTCCGAGGATAATATTGCCCCATTGCGATAATCCAATAGATGAAAACATTGAATAGTTTATGAAATAATATTCAAAACGTACTATCATACTGAATATTAGAATTAGAACAAAGCGCGCTATTAGCGCATAGAAACTATTTCCTCCGAAAAGTATATTTATTTTTTTCACAATTATTATAATGCTTTTACTAATTTTTCTCTTAGCATAACGTTTGTTAGTGATGTACTTATTATGCCTGCCTCAACATAAGATATATTTCCTGTCTGTTCAGAAACCACCACCACCACTGCGTCAGTTTGTTCGCTGATGCCTATTGCTGCCCTATGGCGCATGCCTAGTGAGGCTGGAATGTCGGTGCGATCTGTTGTGGGAAGCACACATCTAGCGGCAGTAACTTTGCCGTTTAGAATAATCATGGCTCCATCATGGAGAGGCGAATTTTTAAAAAATATGGTTTCTATTAATCTGTGCGATGTTCTAGCATCTATAACGTCGCCACTACTTTGTACGATATTGAGCCCATTTTTGCGAGCAAACACAATTAATGCTCCAGTGCGATTTGCCGACATATGTTTGCATGATGTCACTATCTCATCTATGTAGCCAAGGTCTTCGTTTTCGTGTATTGAGGTTTTAAATCGACGAGTGAACACAGAGAAATATTTACTACCCATGAAAAGCAAAAATTGCCTTATCTCTTGTTGAAACACCACCACAAGTGCAATCATCCCCACGCCAATAATCTGTCCGAGCAGCGTTGATATAAGCTCCATGTTCAGAGCTTTCACCACTATCCATAACAGATAGATTGCAGCGATAGCTATAAAAATATAGATAGCGGCTGTGCCTCTTATCAATCGGTAGAGTTGATATAATATAATTGCAACAAGCAATATATCAATCGCATCTAAAAGTGTGAGTGTGAATATATCCATCTTGTGTTACATTATTTGGTTTACTAGTTTAATGGTTTGTGCTGCCTCTTTTGAGTCGTGAACACGTAGAATGTTTGCTCCGCTTTTTAGTAGTAGCGTGTTAATTGCTATTGTCCCAGTAAGCGCTTGAGTAGGGGTGCAATTTAATGTTTTGTAGATCATAGATTTTCGCGATATGCCAACTAACAATGGCTTATCGAAGATTTTGAAACGTTCAAAGTTTTTAACTAGCTCAAAATTTTCTTCTGTTGTCTTCCCAAAACCAAAACCTACATCTATAATAAAATCTTTAATACCTTTTCTCTCTGCCTCTTCCCATTTCTCATGGAAAAAGCGCACAACCATCGAGGTTATATCCTCTTTGGCAGATGTTTTGGTGTGGTGCATTGATATGTAGGGTAGTGATGAGCTAGCCACAAAATCAATCATATCTTTGTCGGCATCGCCTGCCGATACGTCGTTTACTATTATCTCACCCCATATATTTAGGGCTGCCTCAGCAACCGATCTTCTATATGTGTCGATTGATAATATGATATTAGGAAAACGTTCTTTAATGATGTTTAAAGCCCATAATATCTGTTTTTCTTCCTGTAAGGCATCGACATGCACTGCCGATGGACGAGTGGAGCATGCGCCAAGATCAATAATGGTTGCCCCATCTGAGAGCTGCGACTCAATGCGTGAGATCAGTTTTTGCTCAGTAAGATAGCTTCCTCCATCGAAAAACGAATCGGTAGTAATGTTCACAATTGCCATTACTACCTTCTCGTTCAAATCTATAATTTTACCTTTATATACCATTTTTGTGTTGGCTGAATTTATTTTGCCTCAACTGTTGCACCGTATTGCAGGATGCCTATTCTTTGACTATTAAGCAGTTCAGATGAGAAAAATAGTTTTACTGTTGCCATGTCGGCTATTCTATATTTTTTTGTTCCTTTTATTGATGCTGCGCGTTTGTCGGTGATAGGCTTAACCACTCCCTCTGGAGCAATAGTCAATACCACAGGTTCCCCATTCATGTCGGTTGATTCAACAACACCGCTGTTCTCTGAGAAACGAGCTAAGATATAACTGTTTTTACCTATCTGAGGAACGATGTCGAAGTTGTATGTTTTGTAGGTGACAGATTTTTTGCCAACGAATAGAGATAGGTATTCATCTTCAATGCGTGCCATCTCTTTGATTGCAGCCGCTAAACCTTCACCAAACACGCCTTCACCTAGTTCGCCTGTGATAAGATCAAATCGGCGTTTGCGAAGTGTGAAGATTGAGTTTGCAACATCGGCTGCCATCTCTTCTAGGCTTTTCTCACGTGCTGAGCTCCTTCCAGATAGCGATGTTGCTGCTGAATAGACAATATTATTGATGCCCATGTCGGAGAACAAAACATCGGTTGAAATTTTGTTTTGCTTGCTTGTAGAGATGTTGCGCTCTTTTTTTGCCTCGGTGATCTCGCAAGCGGCAAGCATAGGTTTTGAACCTAACACATAGATGTTTGAGAGTTCAGCTTCGTTGTAGCCTGTGATGTCGGAAGATGCTACTGTGTAGGTTGTTTTGTCGTTTAATGGGGCTGTAACACCAAGATATTGTTGAGCAAATTTTGCGTAAGGACCCTTCTTTATGGTTTCGGTGCGTACGGTAAATTTAACATTTATTGCGGTTTGAGGTAGGATATAATCCGATGTTTCAACAATTTTAGATTGTGCATTACCTACATTTGATGTAGATGCAATCAGCGAAACGAATAATAAGCCGAGTAACTTTTTCATAAGTAAATATTTTAAGTAGTGTTAAATAATTATTGTAATTGTTGGTGTTAGAAGCTGTTTTAAGTTGTTATCGAAGTTATTTTAGAGCTATTTTTGTCTTATGTTTTGTTCTGTAAATCCGATTTTAGCGAGCTAGATGAGGACTTATAGAGCGAAAATTGTGGCAAAAAGAGCCGAAAAGAACAAAATTAATAAATTAAAACAGCTTCTTAAAATTTAATATAAAATTGTGATGTTAATTCCTTATATTTTTGCGTGTATTCTCCACGGCTTTGTTCAATTATGAGAGAGCTGCTTGCTGTGTCGCCTTTCTCTCTTGTGAATTTCAATAGCACACGTTTGGTTGCGGTGGTGTAACTGCCTTGTACGTCTACTCTCTTGCGCAGGTATAGCCCTTTAAGTGCGGCAAGAGCAATGAAAATGCTCGCTCCTGCGTAGGGCAAGATAGCAAAAAAATATCCATCTTCGCTAACTATTTTTTCAACACCATCTGCCAGATCTTCATAAGGGAGTAGAAGAGCGTGACGTGCTGCTGTTTTTGAGGCTGTTTCGTTTTTTAATGAGTTGATGAAATATGGTGGGTTTGTAACTACAATATCAAAAAAATGATGGTGCTCTTTTTGCGCACAGAACTCTTGAAATGATTGATTGTGAATAGTTAGTCTGTCGCTCCATCTGCTAGCCTCAAAATTATAACGCGCCTCCTCGGCAGCCTCTCGTTCTATCTCTACTGCGGTGATCTTTGCACTAGAGCACACCTCAGCAGCCATCAGAGCAATCACACCTGTTCCTGTGCCTATGTCTAGAATGTTTTTTGCAGAATCTGAGCATTGCGATGTTGCCCATGCGCCAAGCAGAACACCATCTGTGCCCACTTTCATAGCGCTACTGCTCTGGCGAACGCTGAAATTCTTAAATCGGAATATATCGCTACTCATTATCTTTAAAATAGTTGTTCACGCCTGCTCCGAAGAGTGCATAATCATATTTCACAGGATCTTCCGAATCAAACTCACGCAAAGCGGCTGTGATCTGTTCCACTGCTTTCCAGTCGTTTTGTGTTCTAGTTAGTAACCCTAGTTGTCGGCCAATATTTCCACTGTGAACATCTAGAGGGAGATACAAAGCCGACGCTGGAATGTTCCATAGTCCGAAATCAACACCATTTTTATCTCGCCTTACCATCCATTTTATATACATATTAAGTCGTTTGCATGCTGCTCCACGTTCAATTGATGATAGATGTTTGCGCACCCTTTGAGGATGATCTATTTCAAAAAACAATTTGTGAAACTCTGCAAGCGACACTCTGATGTCGCCACTTTCGGCATAGCTTTTCTCAAAGAAAACGCCTATGCCTCCGTGATTTTTATATATGTTTTTAAGAGCAGTAATGAAATAGATGAGATCGCCCCCATTGAATGTACGATGCACAAAATCACCAAGATGCAGCATCTCTTTGTCGGTGCAATCCACGACGAAACGATATGGATCATCGTCGAGGAGCGACATCATGCGTGAGGCGTTTTTTACAATTGCTTTTCTATTGCCCCACGCTATTGTGGCTGCTAGAAATCCTGCTATCTCTCTGTCGTTACGGCTTTCGTAGCGGTGAGGTATTGAGATTGGATCATCGGCGATAAAATCGCTGCAATTGTATTTGTCGGCTAACTCATCGAGAAAATCTTTGTCGCATTTCATGGTCTAACTGTTTTTTAACAAAAATTATAAGCTCTTAGAAGCTGTTTTAATATATTTGTCGATTGCCTTAGCAGCTTTTCTCCCTGCACCCATGGCTAGGAT
The DNA here is from genome assembly GCA_036650555.1 of Rikenellaceae bacterium. Lineage (GTDB taxonomy): Bacteria > Bacteroidota > Bacteroidia > Bacteroidales > Rikenellaceae > CAMQVM01. The sequence continues at coordinate 4,867 of JAVVZN010000028.1, read as the reverse complement.
TACTGTGGCTGCGCCTGTCACTGTGTCGCCTCCTGCGAATACTCCTTCACGCGAGGTTTCACCATCTTCTGTGGCAACAATACAACCGCGTTTGTTTACCTCAAGGTGTTCAGTAGTTCGTGAGATAAGTGGGTTTGGCGATGTTCCCAGTGCCATAATCACCACATTGCAATCTATGTCAGTTTCAGATCCTTCTATGACTTGTGGAGTGCGTCGTCCTGAACTGTCGGGCTCGCCTAGCTCCATTCTCACACAGCGGATTGCTTTAACCCAGCCTTTCTCGTCACCAATAATCTCAACTGGATTGGTTAGCATCTGGAAGTCAATGCCTTCTTGTTTGGCGTGATGAACCTCTTCTTTACGTGCAGGTAGTTCTATTTCAGAACGTCTGTACACTATTATGGCTTCTGACCCCAAACGTTTGGCGGTGCGCACTGCATCCATAGCCACATTACCTCCGCCAACAACCACAACTTTCTCTCCTATATATATAGGTGTGTCGTATGTGTCGTCGTAGGCGTGCATAAGATTGGCACGTGTGAGAAACTCATTTGCCGAAACCACGCCATTGAGATTTTCTCCAGGTATGTTCATAAACTTTGGAAGTCCTGCTCCCGATCCAACAAACACTGCTTTGTAGTGCTCAACATTCATAAGATAGTCAATAGTTACTGTTCGTCCAACCACCACATCGGTCTCTATTTCAACGCCTAGTTTTTGCATGGCTGCAATCTCTGCTGCCACCACATCTTTTTTTGGAAGACGAAACTCCGGTATTCCATATTGTAACACTCCGCCTGGTTTGTGTAAGGCTTCAAAAATTTTTACTTCATAACCCATCTTAGCAAGGTCGGTGGCGCAAGCTAAACCAGCAGGTCCACTGCCTATTATTGCTATTTTTGTGCCGTTTGATGGTGCTTTTACCACTTTATTACCTCCATTAGCGCGCACTGTGTCGCCAACAAAACGCTCAAGCTGACCGATTGCCACACTTTCGCCTTTGACACCCAATATACATGCTCCTTCGCATTGCGACTCTTGTGGGCAAACTCTTCCACATATAGATGGCAATGAAGAGTCTTCGGCAATGATAGCTGCTGAGGCACTTATATCGCCATTGTTTATTGCTTCAATAAATTGAGGTATCTTTAAAGATACAGGACATTGCTCTACGCAACGAGGTTTCTTACAATTTAAACAACGTGCAGCTTCACGTCGTGCATCTTCCAGTGTATATCCCAGACATACCTCTTTGAAATTTGTTGCTCGCAGTTTAGGATCTTGTTCTAAAGCTGCTGTCCTTCCATATTTTTCTGCCATTACTAGAAATGTTCTAATTTAAACCTATTCTGCATTTATGATCTTCTTCCGCTGCTTTTGCTTTGCGGCTTTCTATTGTTTTGTATTGACCTTGACGGCGCATAGCCTCATCGAAGTTCACTTGATGAGCATCGAATTCTGGACCATCAACGCAAGTGAAGTAGGTTTTGCCACCAACGCTTACTCTGCATGCTCCGCACATTCCTGTGCCATCAACCATGAGAGAGTTTAGGCTTACAATAGTTTTTATGTTGTATTCTTTTGTGGTAAGAGCCACAAATTTCATCATGATCATTGGTCCGATAGCCACCACCACATCATATTTTTTACCTTCTTTGTCGATCAACTCTTTCAACAGATTTGTTACTAGGCCTTTGAAACCTTTCGATCCATCGTCGGTGGCGATATATAAATTTTTTGCCACCTTGCCCATCTCCTCTTCAAAAATTATGAGGTCTTTGCTTTTTGCTCCGATAATAACATCACAATCAACACCTTGCTCTTTCATCCATTTCACTTGTGGATATACGGGCGCGGTGCCAAGACCTCCAGCGATAAACATAACGCTCTTTTTCTTTAGATCATCAATGTTTTCATAAACAAATTCAGAAGGACGACCTAGCGGGCCAACAAAGTTTTGGAAAAATCCGCCTTCATCGACATCGCATATCTTTTGCGACGATGATCCTACAATTTGAGTTACAATTGTAACCGATCCTTTTTCTCTGTTGTAATCACAAATAGTAAGAGGAACGCGTTCTCCTTTTTCATCAACTTTCACAATGACAAATTGCCCTGGAAGTGCAGTTGCTGCAACACGTGGCGCCTCTACGTCCATCAAGTAGATGTTTGTTGCAAGTTGTTTCTTCTTTAAGATTTTAAACATTGTATTATGGAATTATTTTATAATATTCTTAGAAGCATCTGAAATACTACTCATTTGTGGGTTGTAGTGGCTTTATGTTTGCTGCTATTCTTATCTCTGAAACAGGAAAAGCAGGATCATTGGTTATTATTATCACCTCTCCGTTGAACCGTCCTAGTTTGTTTTTAGGGTGTAGTTGTATGGTTAGTGTGCCACTTGATAGTGGTGCTATGTCTTTCGACGACACTACATATGAGATAAATTCAGAGTCAGATACTATAATCTGAGCCATTGATAATGTTCCTGTACCCTCGTTTTCTATTACAAATTTTTTGATAGGGTTCTCATTTGGCATCACATTTAAAAAATTATGATAAACATCGGGTAGGTAGATTGCAGGAATAGATGATGTTATAACTGGCTGTTTGGTTACGTCGGGGATAGATATTGCCGATACTTTTATTGTGCTGCCGTCGTAGTTCATGCCATCAATATGAATTTTTATCTTCTCGTTGTATAGTTTGTATAGAATACTTTGTTTTAAGTTGAAAGTCACGATTAGTTGCCCGCTTGCTTTTGGTTTCAGCACTTTATCTGTGAGGTAAAATGAGAAATCGTTGTCAGAGGTGATGCTTGTTGTGGATAGGTTGATCTCTTTTGAGCTATTGTTGTATAGGTCGAGGCTTAGTGTATGGCTATATCCGATTGGGACTTGTCCAAACTCAATCGACGAAGAACTAGCTATCAATCCACCACCTATGTTATAGGGATATTTGTCGTAGATGCTTTTGGGACGTTCTATCACATTGCCCGAAATGGTGAGCACATTTTCTTTATGGCGCCCATCGGTCACAACCATGATCTTCTTCTCAAAAAAGCCTGGACGTCCTGCCGGATCGTATGATACATTGATCTTAGATTTCTCTCCAGGCATAATAGGGTCGTGGGTGTAGGTTGGTGTGGTGCATCCGCATGCCACCGACACTGTGTTTATAATAATAGGACGTGTGCCAACATTCGTAAATTCAAACGACACACTCTTTACTCCTTTCTCTTCGTGCATGTTGCCAATGTTGCATGAGGTGATTTTGAAAACCATGTCTTTGTTTTCAGGAATCTTTTGTGCCTGAGCAACTGTGCAGTGGCTATACAAAATGATGACACATAATATGTTGTATATGTTTTTCATATCTATATATTTGTATGTAGAGAGTATGTATTAGTTGTAATATTCTTTTTTAATGTGTTAAACTACTTGTCTATCACTCCAGATCCTTGTAGCTCGCCTTGCGGTGTGTACCAAGCAGCAAATTGTCCTGCTGTTATGCTCTTTTGAGGCTGGTCGAACACTATGTATGAAGCATTCTCCATGATTATCAATTTGCCTTTTTATCACCGTTTTTCATTGCCATGTCGGGGCGTATCCAGTGCATCTCTTCTGGTAGGATCATAAGTGCCCCACGCAATAATCCATGGTGATCTTCGCCTTGACCAACGTATATTGTGTTTGTCACAACATCTATTGCTAAAATAAATAGTGGTTTTGGCTTTCCGCCAACATTCAACCCCTTACGCTGACCAATGGTGTAGAAGTGCGCCCCGCCATGTGTGCCAACTTTCTTTCCATCATTTGGTGAGTATGTATATGGCTCTGCTAACTCTTCTATTGTGTTTTTTTGCGCGTTATAACCAATCCATTCATCTGAAATTTCGATTATATCGCCCTCTTTAGATTTTAATTTTTGTTGTAGAAATATTGGTAGATCAACTTTACCAACAAAACATATACCTTGCGAGTCTTTACGAGTGGCAGTGGCAAGATTTTGCTCTGCGGCAATGCGACGTACTTCGCTTTTTAAAATATCGCCTATTGGAAACAATGCTTTCTCAAGTTGATCTTGCGACAACTGGCACAGAAAATAACTCTGATCTTTGGATGGATCTGCGCCTGCAAAAAGTTTGTAGACCTCTTTGCCGTTGATAATCTCTGTTTGTTTCTGGCAATAATGGCCGGTTGCAACATAATCGGCTCCCAATTTAAGAGCAGCTTTAAGAAAGGCATCGAATTTTATCTCACGGTTGCAAAGAACATCGGGGTTTGGAGTTCTCCCTTTCTCGTATTCGTCAAACATATAATCAACCACACGAGTGCGATACTCGCCACTGAGGTCGATATAATGAAAAGGAATATCAAGTTTTTTTGCTACCAACTCGGCGAACATCCTATCGTCTTCCCATGGGCAATCACCATCTAATGTTCCAGTGGTATCATGCCAGTTTCGCATAAATAAGCCAACTACCTCATAGCCCTGATTTTTAAGAAGGTATGCGGCAACCGAGGAATCTACACCCCCTGATAGTCCAACTACAACTCTTTCCATTAAATAAAAATATTTTTAATCTACAAAAATAAGAATAAAAATTAAATAATCCACTTAGAAGCTGTTTTTGATTTATTAATTTCGTTCTTTTCGGCTCTTTTTGCCCCAATTTTCGTTCTATAAATCCTCATTTAGCTCGCTAAAATCGGATTTATAGAACAAAAACTAAGACAAAAATAGCTCTAAATTAACTTCGCTAACAAATTCAAACAGCTTCTTAGAAGCTGTTTTATTTAGTCGTCCCTTAAAAACCCATATACAGTCTACTATTCAATAAATTAACTCTCAAAATAGTTAAAAA
>JAVVZN010000027.1:1540-10953 GCA_036650555.1 Rikenellaceae bacterium | reverse complement strand
AGGCTGTTGATTTCTGTCAAGACAAAACTAGCATGTTCTCAAACCTAACACTTTGTGTGGCACTAAATTACGGTGCAAAAAGTGAAATTACAAACGCAGTAAAAGCTATATGTCGCAAGGTTTGTGATGGAGAGTTAAAAATTGAAGATATAAACGAACAATTAATAGATAAAAATTTATACACAGCAGCGATTATTGAGCCTGATTTAATCATCAGAACCAGTGGCGAGCAGCGTCTTAGCAATTTTTTACTTTGGCAGGCGGCATATAGTGAATTTTATTTTACTCCTATATTATGGCCTGATTTCAGAAAAAATGAATTTTTTGATGCTGTTGCTGAATTTTCGAGAAGAAACCGTCGTTACGGAAAGGTTTAGTATTTTATTTGATGTGTATTTGTAGTGATAAATTTTGTTAATGGAAAATAGATTTAGAATTGTCTTGTGCTTTTTGGCATTAATGTGGTTTACGGCCTCTTTGGGATTTGCCCAAAATGATGCCGATTCGGTGAAGGTTGTATTGCCATCTTTAGATTATACAAATCCAAAAAAGTATGTTATTGAAGACATCAAGGTAACAGGGATCAAATATTTAAGCCCAGAGCTTATTATCGGTACCACTGGAATGGCAAAAGGAGATACAATATATCTTCCTAGCGACTACATTACAAATATCCTAAATCAATTGTGGAGTCAGCGCTACTATTCAAACGTGCGTGCCTTAGTTGAAACCCAAGGCGATAAAGCGTTTATCGAGATCGTCTTAAAAGAGCGTCCTCGTGTGTCGGCATGGCAGTTTGAGGGAGTGAAACCTTCGGAGGCAAAAGAGATAAAAGAGCGTCTTAAACTTAAAGAACGTGTAGAGCTATCTGATTTCGCTCTTAAAAACTCGGAGGAAATTATTCATCGTTACCTTAATGAAAAGGGATTTCGTAACGGAACCATAAACATAAAACAGAAAAATGACACCCTTCTTGATAACTTTGTGGTGGTAACATTTGATATTAAAAAAGGTCCAAAAGTAAAGATTGGTGAGATAATTATTGATGGAAATGTTGCCCTTGCTGAGAAGAAGCTGAAGAAATCTATGAAAAAGACTCGTCAAAAGAGTCTTATGAATATGTTTAAATCTGCAAAACTCAATGACAAAGATTTCAAAGAAGACAAAGTTCTTTTGGAGGATTACATGCGTTCGCTTGGCTATCGCGACGGAGTGGTATTGTCTGACTCTGTGTATCAAATAAGCGAAAACAGGATAGGTATAAATCTTAAAATTGAAGAGGGTAAAAAATATTACTACCGTAATATCAATTGGGTCGGCAATGTTAAGCACTCTAAAGAGGTGTTAAATCAGCTTTTAGCTATCCAAAAGGGTGACGTGTACGACAAAAAGTCGATGGACTCACGTCTTGGCATAGGTGCTGAGGGTAGCAAAGCAGCAATGTAAGGACAAGTAAATGTTTCTACAATATATCAAAACGATGGTCACTTAACATTTGAGATTGATCCAGTTGAAACAGTGATAAACGGCGACTCTATCGACATAGACATCAAGATCAACGAAGGTAAGCAGTTTACAATCAACAATGTAATTATATCTGGCAACAACCGTACAAATGATCGTGTGGTGCGACGCGAGTTATCCATGCGTCCCGGTGAGCTCTACGACCAATCAATGTTGCTCTACTCAATGCGTCAGTTGCAGTCAATGCAGCACTTTGATCCAGAAAAAATAGCTCCAGATATTCAACCCATATCAGACGAACTTGTTGATATAGGTTTCCCACTTGAAGAGGTTAGTAGCGACCAGTTCGAGGTGTCGGGCGGTTGGGGTGCTGGTATGTTTGTGGCATCTGTTGCTGTGACATTCAATAATATCTCTATGCGTAAGTTCTTCGACAAACACGCATGGCGACCTTATCCTGCTGGTGATAATCAAAAGCTTAAAATAAGTGCACAAAGTAATGGTACATACTATAAGGCTATGTCACTTAGTTTTGTTGAGCCTTGGTTGGGTGGTAAAAAGCCAAACTCTCTATCTGCATCAATCTATTTCTCTTCTGAGAGCGATGCTTACTATGCTTGGCAAAAGAGCAATGCGCGTTTCATGACAGTTGGTGTGAACATAGGTTTGAGTAAACGTCTTTCATGGCCAGATCCAAACTTTAACCTTATGGGTGAGTTGTCGTATCAAGCCTACGACCTCCGTAATTGGGATTACTTCTTAATGCGAAATGGTCAATCAAACACAATATCTATTGCTGGTACACTTATGCGTAACTCCACTGACCAGCAGATTTATCCTCGTCGTGGTTCAGAGATGTTTATAAAAGCCACACTGACTCCTCCTTGGTCTTCAATGAATAAAAAAGATTATTCAGATCCAAATATGACAGATCAAGAGCGTTACAGATGGATAGAATATTATAAGATTAATGGTATGGCTCGTTTCTTCCTGCCAATGCTACCAAACAATAAACTAGTGTTGATGACTCGTGCCGAATTTGGTTATCTTGGTTCATACAACAAACACAACCCATCGCCATTTGAAGGATTTACAGTTGGTGGTGACGGTGTGTCGGGCTACAACCTCTATGGTATTCAAAACATCGGTCTTCGTGGATATGAAAATGGTGCACTTACCCCTTATGCTAACAGCGGAAAGCAAGCCACAGCATTTATAAAATATACTGCTGAGTTGCGTTATCCGATGGTGCTATCGCCTCAATCGTCTGTTTACGGTGCGATTTTTGCTGAGGCAGGTAATGCGTTCTACGATTGGCAAACCTTCAATCCATTCAATGTTAAACGTGCGTTGGGTGTGGGTGTCAGATTATATCTTCCTATCGTTGGTATGTTTGGTATAGATTGGGGTTATGGTTTCGACTCAGTTCCAGGTAAAGCAGGGAAAAGCGGTAGTCAATTCCACTTCTCTATTGGACAAACATTTTAAACATAATGGCAGTTTATTTGTATAACATAATTTAATCAAATAATTCATACTATGAAAAAATTAATTTTATTATTTTCCGCTTTGGTTATCTCCATTTCGGCAATGTCACAAACACAAAAAGTTGCATACATATATAGCGAAAAGGTCTTTAAATCTATGCCTGCCTATGATAACGCAGTAAAAGAGCTTGAAGAATATGCTAAGAGTGCAAAAGTAACTGCTAATGCAAAATTGAAAGATGTGCAAACAATGTACAACGAGTTTAAGCGTACTGAAAACTCTATTTCTGCACAATCGAGCAAGATTCTACGCGATAGAATAGTTGAGATGGAGCGTGAGGCAAATTCTTATGAAGAGAAATTCTTTGCTGAAGGTGGTGCTATGAGTATTAAGAAAAATGAACTTATGAAACCACTCGAAACAAAAGTTATTGAAGTGGTGAATAAATTGGCTACTCAAAAAGGATACGACATGATATTTGATCTTTCCGTGGCTAAAATAACTATTTTCCAAAAAGCAACACTCGACTTAACCGACGAAGTGATTGCTCTTGTGAAACAATAAAGTATTTATTTCAATAATTTATATATATAATGTTTTATCTAATTGATTATTTATTTTAATTTATTTTTTATATGAAGAGAGTTTTAGTTCCTATGTTAGTTTTGGTTGCGATGTGTGTTTCATCTGTTGCCAATGCACAAAAAATTGGACGTGTACTTTTCCAAGAGATTGTATTGGTATTGCCTGAAACAGATTCTGTGCAAGCCAAAATTAAAAATCATGCCGAGCAGTTAGATGCCGATTTAGAGCAAATGCGTGTTGAATTTAACAACAAATTGGAAGATTATCAAAAGAAGAAAGCCACTTATTCAGTTGCGATTGATCAACAAAAACAACGCGAATTGAATGATTACAACACTCGTTTAACTGAGTTTGCCCAAACAGCTCAACAAGAGGTTGAAACAATTCAACTTTCTTTAACTCAGCCATTGTTTACAAAAGTTGGTGATGCTATTAAAAAAATTGCTAAAGAACAATCTTTAACTATGGTTGTAGATCTTACTCAAGGTAACAATATCATGTATCTTGATGAGGCAACAACAACCGATATAACTCCTCTAGTTAAAAAATCTTTGGGTATTGATCCTAATGCAAAACCTAAACCACTACCACAACAACCTGCTGCTGCACCAGCTGCTCCAGCAAAATAACGAGGTAAATAGAAATAAAATACCCTGAGAAAATTTTCTCAGGGTATTTTATTTTGTAATAGTTTATGGAATATTGAGTGTGGCAATAAACTTACTACCTTTTCCTACTGCACTCTCCACACGTATGGTTCCGCCGTGGGCTTCAAGAAAATCTTTCGATATGGCTAGTCCGAGTCCACTGCCTTGTATTTTGGTGCCTGGAACGCGGAAGTAACGATCAAATATGCTCTCATGATACCTAGGATCAATGCCTTTGCCAAAGTCTTGAACATATATCTCTATGGTTTGTTGCACTTGATGCGCTCCTATTATGATGCGTGCATTTTCGTTTGAGTGGTGAATGGCGTTCGACAAAAGATTTGTTATAACCCATGCTATCTTCTCGCTATCAACAAATAGCTTTGGAAGTTTGTCAGGATATTCCAACTCGACATTACAACCAAATTTCTCAGCAAGAACGCGTGTTGCATTCACTGCATAGCTAATTAGCTCTATTGGCTTGGTGACCTTAGGGTTTAGCTGGAGTTTGCCTGTTTCAACTTGTGTCATCTTTAGTAGCTCGCTAGTGATGCTAAGCAAGCGATCACTACTCTCACGTATGCTTTGTGAGAGGGCAGTTTGTTCGTCGTTCATATCGCCTACGCGTTTATCTTCTAGTAGTTTAAGACTCATAAGAATTGCTGAGATAGGAGTCTTTAATTCGTGAGATATAATTGATATGAAATTTGTTTTTGCGTTGTCGAGCTCTTTAAACTCTGTGACGTTTGAGAGTTTTATCACTGTTCCCATCTGTTCAGGGTTTGTGGTGTAGTGCACTTGAAAATAGCTCTCTTTGTTGTCGGAGTAGATTTTCAGAGGTTCATCTTTCTTTTCAGTCTTGTCTATTCCCCTTAATAACCTACGAAACAGATCATTAGAAAGCGACACATCGAGGGCTTGCTTACCCACAATTTTATTGAGGCTGATGTTTAGTATTGCTGTTGCTGCATTGTTTGCAAACAAAATTGTTTTGTTTGCATCGAGCCCGATTATGGGTTCATTTATAGAATTTATTATGGTTTCTAAATAACGTTTTGTTTCCACCAGTCGAGCTATGCTACTGCTACGGAATGTGGCAAGTTGTTTTGCCATGCTGTTGAATGAATCTGCCACCTTTCCAAACTCAGACTCAGGACCGAAGTTTAGCCTATTGTCGTAATTCTGATTTGATACCTCTATTATTCCTTCAGTCAGCTCTTTTATAGGTCGAGTGAACGATTTAGGAAAATGAAGAAGCATGATTGTTGCCACAACTGTGCTTAGTGCTGCAATGATTATGATTAAGATCAATGCTCTGTTGGCTGTTCTGTTTGCTATCTCTGCCTTTCGTGATATAGCGGAGGTGTTAAGCAACACGATGCTATTTATGGTTTCATTTATCAATATGAAATTTTCTTTGCTAGGCTCTTGCTCAAACTTATCAAACTGTTTGTTGAGAATTTCGGTTAGCTCCTGTTCTAAAGGTTCTGTTGTGTTGAATGTTTGTAGGTTTAGATTTTTCTCGAAGACAGTGAGTGAGGAGCTGTCTTTATGGTATGTGTTTAGTGCTGTTTGCATTTGTTGTGCAAATTTCACAGAGTTGTAGTTGTCTGCAAGAATGTTCTCTGTGTCGTGTTTCATGTGGTTGATGCTATAAGCTGAGAATAGCCCTAGCATGATAATCACTAGTAGTAGTGATCCTATTGAATATGTTAGTTTACTCTTTATCTTCATGATGTTAGTGTTAAGAGAGAATTATAAGGTCGATATTTGATTTTGCCAACGAATTGAATAAATGGCGATACCTAAAGGCGGCGATAACAATATTCCACATTCGTATCTCTGGTTTTCCTATACATACGGTGCTTATTTTGTTTTGATTGCAAGCTTTAATGATGCCAGTAATAACATTTGGAGCGTCTATTTGAATGATCTCGCCGCCCAATTCGGTTGCTAGTTTAAAATTGTTGATTAGATAGCGTTGTGCGGCAAGAGTTATTTTATCGGAACTTTCGTCGGGAGTTCTCACATATAAAATCGAAAAACGTGCATTATAACGAGTTGCCAGTCTTGCTACTTTGCGGATCACGCGTCGAGGTCCTTTCTCTTTGCTACTTATGCAGGCGAGGATCCGCTCGTGCCGTGATCTCGCTCTCAACTTTCTTCTCAACTCGCAGAGCAACCTCTTTTAGTGCTAACTCGCGGAGTTGAAGTATGTTTTCTGATTTGAAAAAGTTGCTGAGAGCTACATTCACCTTGTCAAGATGATATATCTTACCATTTTTGAGCCTAGTGATAAGCTCATCTTCAGTGAGATCAATATTTACAACATCGTCTGCCATCACCAGCACACTATCTGGGATGCGTTCGGTGACTTCAATTCCAGTAATGCTTTCAACCTCTTGGTTCAGACTTTCAATATGTTGTATATTGACTGCTGAGATAACGTTTATGCCTGCATCGAGAATGTCGAGTACATCTTGCCAGCGTTTCTCATTTTTGCTGCCACCTACATTGGTGTGTGCTAACTCATCAACAACAACTAATTCCGGACGTATTCTGAGAATAGCCTCCACATCCATTTCTTCCAATTCCTTGCCTTTATAGAAAATTTTGCGTCGTGGAATCACTGGAAGTCCATCTATTAGTTGCTCTGTTTCAGCGCGCGAATGAGTTTCAATATATGCTATCTGAACATCAACGCCGCTTTTAAGCAGAGTATGGGCATCTTGCAACATACGATAACTTTTGCCCACGCCAGCAACCATTCCGATATAGACTTTGAATCTGCCGCGACGAGATTTCTTTATGAGGTTTAAAAAGTGTTGAACACTTGGTTGATATTCCATTGTTAAATATTTTACAATTTGAATGATATTCCAAATTATTTTTAACCGGACAACAATAAGACCTTACAAAGATATTGAAATTTTATTAGAACATTTCATATTTTTTCAGCTCCTATGGTTTCGCGCGAGAGGTAAGACTTATAAGTTGTTTTAATTATCAAACTTTTCATCCAGTGCTATATTCAATTTTGTTACATTTATGACTGTCATGCCAACTAATGGTTTCTCGCTGTGAGTTTCAATAAGTTGTTTTATAGTTGTCAGATCTGCTTTTCGTGCTATCGCCACTCGCTCAGCTTGTGCTAAAGCTGCTGCAACAGATATGTGTGGATCGAGTCCGCTGCCGCTTGCTGTCACCATTTCTGATGGCACTTGTGAGCGTTTTAGATATGGATGAGCAATTAAAAATGTGTCAATACGCGCTGAAACATCGTTTAGATAATCTATATTTGATACCCCCTTGTTGCTTGCTCCTGAGCCGCTGCCATTGTAATCAACTGCTGAGGGGCGTGACCAGAAATAGTTTGCTAAGGTGAAACTCTGTCCTACATTTGCAGCACCTACCACTTTCCCATTGAGTGATAGAATCTCTGCCTGACCATGATTAGCTGTGGATAAGGCCGCTATGCCCCAAAGTACTAACACGTAACCGCAGAATAATATGATGCAGAATGTGACTGTGATTTTTAGTGATATAAGTAAGTTTTTCATATTTGTTATAGTATTGTGGCAAGTGCCATATCTATTAATTTAATAAAAATAAATGGAGTTATTGTACCCCCTAGTCCATATATGATTAGATTTCGTCTAAGTAGTGCAGATGCCCCTATTGGCTTGTATTGTACACCTTTGAGTGCTAGCGGTATAAGCGCAGGGATGATGAGTGCGTTGAATATCACAGCTGAAAGAATTGCCGACTCAGGCGAGTAGAGGTTCATGATATTCATTGCAGCAAGAGCTGGTATTGAACTCATGAATAGTGCAGGAACAATGGCAAAATATTTTGCCACATCATTGGCAATACTGAATGTTGTTAGTGTGCCGCGGGTCATAAGTAGTTGTTTGCCAATCTCTACAATCTCAATAAGTTTAGTTGGATCGTTGTCTAAATCAACCATATTACCTGCTTCTTTGGCTGCCTGTGTTCCGCTGTTCATAGCCACTCCAACGTCGGCTTGTGCTAGTGCAGGAGCATCATTTGTGCCGTCGCCCATCATTGCTACCAATTTCCCGGAAGACTGTTCGCGGCGGATATATTCCATCTTGTCTTCAGGTTTTGCCTCAGCTATAAAGTCATCAACACCAGCTTTGTCAGCTATATATTTTGCAGTAAGAGCGTTGTCGCCAGTGACCATAACTGTTTTTACACCCATTTTGCGTAGTCGCTCAAAGCGTTCGCTGATGCCAGGCTTGATAATATCTTGTAGCTCAATCACTCCTAGAACCTCGCTGCTACGAGCCACAACAAGCGGCGTGCCTCCATTACTGGCAATCTGTTGTGATAGCTCACGTGCTGATGAAGGAAATTTACCACCTTCAAGTTCCACCAGAGAGCATATGGCTTCGGTGGCTCCTTTCACAATAGAAATTCCGCTGCGAAGTTCAACCCCTGAACATTTTGTTTGAGCCGAGAACTCAATCCATCTACATCCTATTAGTGTGCTAGGGTTTATCTCGCAATCTTGTAGGCGGCTTAGCTCTATAATAGATTTTCCTTCAGGTGTTTGGTCGGATGTTGAAGAGATTATACATGCCTCAACAAATTCTCTTTGTCTATTTGGATCTATGGCGTGAAAACGTGTTGCCTTACGGTTTCCGATGGTGATAGTGCCTGTCTTATCAAGCAGTAGTGTGTCTACATCGCCTGCTGTTTCAACAGCTTTACCTGACTTAGTGATCACATTGGCGCGTAGTGCACGATCCATTCCTGCAATGCCAATTGCTGATAGTAGTCCTCCTATTGTTGTTGGAATCAAACATACAAAAAGCGAAACCAAAGAAGCTACTGTGATAGCAGTGCCTGTGTAGTCGGCAAGTGGTTTAAGAGTTACACAAACCACAACAAAAACTAGTGTGAAACCTGCCAGCAAAATAGTGAGTGCAACCTCGTTTGGACTTTTCTGGCGTGAAGCACCTTCAACGAGGGCTATCATCTTGTCTAAAAAACTCTCTCCCGGAGATGCTGTTACTCTAACTATAATCCTATCTGATAATACTTTTGTGCCACCAGTGACAGATGTTTTGTCGCCACCTGCCTCGCGAATGACAGGGGCAGATTCGCCAGTGATTGCACTCTCGTCTATGGATGCCAGACCCTCTATGATTTCACCATCGGTAGGAATTTGTTCACCAGCTGAACACTCAAAAATATCGCCATTAC
>JAVVZN010000027.1:0-1530 GCA_036650555.1 Rikenellaceae bacterium | reverse complement strand
CTAATTTATTGGCAGGTGTATGCTCACGAGTTTTACGAAGGCTCTCAGCTTGTGCTTTACCGCGTGCCTCAGCCAAAGCTTCGGCAAAATTAGCAAATAGCAGAGTGATAAGTAAAATTAGAAATATTGTAAAATTATAACCAAATGTACCTTGCCCATCCCATCCAAAGAGTACACCTAAGCAAACGATAAACATCACAGCAGTAGAGATAAGCACAGTGAACATAATCGGATTGCGCATCATTGTGCGTGGGTCGAGTTTTACAATTGATTCTTTTAATGCAGAGAGCATTTGCTCGTGGGTGATAAATGTATTTTTTTCCATCTTAATTAATAGTTAAAAATTCGGCAATAGGACCTAATGTCAATACAGGAAAAAATGCCAATGCAGCAATAATAAAAATAACGATAAAGGTCATCACTGAAAATGTAACAGTGTCTGTTTGAAGTGTCCCAGCACTTGTAGGTATATATTTTTTCTGAGCTAGTAGCCCTACAATTGCCACTTGTCCGATGATTGGCATGTATCGGCTTATTATCATTACCACGCCAGTGCTGATATTCCAAAAGGGAGTGTTGTCGGAGAGCCCCTCAAAACCTGAACCGTTGTTGGCTGCCGACGAGGTGAACTCATAGAGCATCTCGCTCAATCCGTGGAACGATGGGTTGTTTAGCCAAGCGGCAGCTATAACTGGATTGCTGTGAGCTATATAGCTAGACAATGCCGTGGAGCATAGAATTAAGAATGGATGGAGCAGTGTAATAATAATTGCGATTTTCATCTCTCGTGCCTCTATTTTTTTACCCATAAATTCGGGTGTTCGTCCAACCATCAACCCACTTAGAAATACGGCAATGATAATGAAAATATAGTAGTTCATAAACCCAACACCAACGCCTCCAAACCAACAGTTGATTTGCATATTCAACATTGCTAGTGCCCCAGTTATTGGAGTCACGCTATCGTGCATGCCATTCACAGATCCGTTTGATGTTGCGGTGGTAGTCATAGCCCAGAGAGCAGTGGCGGCTGAGCCAAATCGAGTCTCCTTGCCTTCCATGCTACCCATGTTCTGAGCAATACCCATTTGTTCAATATTATGATTACCTCCCATCTCCTGATTCACCGATATAAACACTCCAACAAGATAGGCTGTGAGCATGACACTGAAGATGCAAATAGCAAATTTCCGTTTTTTAAGATAGAATCCAAGAGCCCATATCATCGCCATAGGGATTAACATGATAGATATGCACTCAACCATATTTGTGAAGTATGTTGGATTTTCTAATGGATGCGACGAGTTCGCACCAAAGAATCCACCACCGTTAGTGCCTAATTGTTTGATTGCCACCACTGCCGCCACTGGACCTTGAGAAATTGTTTGCTGTGAACCTTCGAGTGTGGTAATGGTTTGCTTGCCTTCTAGTGTCATCGGTGTGCCGTCAAATATCAGCAATAATGCGAGAACGGTTGATAAAGGGAGTAAGATACGTGTTACACTGCGAACCAAATACACCCAGAAGTTA
>JAVVZN010000026.1:0-10977 GCA_036650555.1 Rikenellaceae bacterium | reverse complement strand
GCTCAACATTAAACTCACGTTCAAATCTAGGATTTATATCTAAAATAATTGTATCAACAACATTTCCTGTCGCATCGTAAACTAGTTGCTGCGTGGCATAGGCAACAGGCATATTACTAAACAACTCTTTATATTTTGAGAGAGCTGTAAACTCTTTCTCTTTCTTATTTCTTTTTCTTAAAAGCAACACTATTTGAAGTATCAAAAGCAAGAAACAGATACCAATAAGTCCACCCCAAAGAAGAATGAGGTATATATTTTCTGGTTTTTGATATAGTATGGCATCAGGTGGATATAAAGAGTCTGAAATATTGTATTTACTAAGATTTGTGTAGTTAAGATATGTTTTAGGATCATTTATTCCTATAAATGGGATCTTATCAGCACGCTTACCTTCAATAACACTATCGAGTATTTGTATTATCGTTGCAGCATATTCATCTGTCAATGAGAAATAACCACCTGCAAACACTCCATCTGTGACACCTCCATCAGTGATAGTGAACAAAGGCGCGGAGGTAAAACTACCTATAATTCTATGCGTTTTATTCGACGTATATGTGCTACCATTTGAACCTTCAATGGTGTACCATGAATGAAATAGTATTCCAACATCATCTTTAAAATTTTTCAACGTATCGAGCAGTTGTTCTGTGGACATCTTACCATATTGGAGATGCACAGAGCTTAGATCATGAAAATTTTCATCCATTATCTTATCGAAAGTGTAACGCGATTGAGAACTCAAATAACGAGTATCTGAAATAAAAACAACTTTTTTCATTTTAGGTATAAGTTGCTTCATTAAGTCGATAGTTTCTTTTATGTAAATCGGCTGACGTACAGATGTGGCGTTATAGTTTCTGAGCGACTCCTCATAAGGGATGACCGACGCATTATCAAGCGGTTTACCTGTTGAAAGTATTGCCAGATAGTTATCTAAAGTAGTTGTGTAGTTCCATACAGAACAGATGACCACTGGAACATCCTTCCATTTATTACCGAACACTTCACGATAGAAGATCCATCCAGCATCGCCAATAATAACCACTGCTTGCGGTATTTGCTCATAACGTTTTAAAAGATGCTCTTTTTTTGCTTCAAAATCTTCACGCGTTTTGATCATCATAGATGACAACTCTTCCAAACGTATATTTTTATTTGCAGTCCCGTAGAATGTTTGTGTTATGTATTTTTGAATATCATTAGACCACTCATTTGTTTCGTTGTATGTGTTCAATATCAACACATATCGTCCTTCATCAATTGTTGCTATATTAGCAATGCTTTTGCTAGAATAAAAAAATGAACATATAATTATTATTATTTTAAAAAATATATTCATACGAATTGATAGATATTCAATATTATACATTATAATTACGGATTTATATTTATAATTATGCCACAATAAAACGTGACTTTTACAAAGATAGTAAAAATATAGACATGTTGTCATACTTATTGTATATAAGTTTACCAAACAATATAATGGAACTCATTACAGATTTGACTACTTTTAAAATAGCAATAACAAACAACCATCCCTGCCATAATATTTATGGCAGGGATGGATATGTTGAAGGCCGTTAGAATTTATCTATTCTGGATAATTTCTATACTTGTGAGCCATGACAGTTTTTGTATTTTTTACCACTACCGCACGGACATGGGTCGTTTCTTCCAACACGTTTCTCAGCATGTACTGGCATTGGTTTCGACTTTTCAGCATCACCAGCAGCACTTGCTATCTCACTACGTGATGTTTGTAGCTTATTCATGTCTACTTTGTTTTTTGTGGCGCTATTGTCTACTTTTGAAGGAGCACCCTCACGAATAGGAATAAATGCGCGTAGAAGTATTGATAAAGTTTCTTTATTTATCTGCTCCAACATCTTACTGAACAACTCAAAACTTTCAAATTTGTAGATCAAAAGCGGATCTTTCTGCTCATAAGTTGCATTTTGTACCGACTGTTTTAGATCATCCATCTCACGAAGATGTTCTTTCCAGTTTTCATCTATCATGACAAGCATAACAATCTTACAGAATGTTTTGTAGACTTCGCTACCAATTGTTTCGTTCGCCTTTTTAAGGTTTACCGACACATGGAAACCTTTTACACCATCGGTAACAGGCACTGATATATTTTCAAATTGTGAACCATGTTCTTCATAAACTTTATTAAGAACAGGATATGCCACATTTGCCATTGTTTGACCACGACGTTTCAACGCATCTGTAATATCTTTATGCAGACTATCAACAAGATCAATATCTTTTATCTGTGCAAACTCTTCAGCGGTAATCGAAGGTTCAATAGATATTTCACGGATCATGATAATCTTGAACTCTTCGTAATCGTTATTACGATTTGCCTCAACAAACACCTCAGCGTAGTCAAGTATTATGTTGTTTAAATCGACCTCAACACGTTCGCCATAAAGGGCATGACGACGACGAGTGTAGATCACCTCACGTTGTGAGTTCATCACATCATCATATTCCAACAGACGTTTACGAATACCGAAGTTGTTCTCTTCAACTTTTTTCTGAGCACGTTCAATAGCACGATTCATCATGCCTGCTTGAATAGCCTCTCCCTCTTCGTGACCCATGCGATCCATCACACCAGCAATACGCTCCGTTCCAAACAAACGCATAAGATCATCTTCCAAAGACACAAAGAATTGTGAAGAGCCCGGATCTCCTTGACGACCTGCACGACCACGCAACTGTCGGTCTACACGACGCGACTCATGTCTTTCTGTACCAACGATTGCCAAACCACCGGCAGCCTTAACTTCAGGTGAAAGTTTAATATCCGTACCACGACCTGCCATGTTGGTGGCAATGGTAACTTGAGAAGAACGTCCTGCCTCCTGCACCACCTTAGCCTCTAAAGCATGTTGTTTTGCATTCAGAACATTATGATTAATGCCGCTTATCTTAAGCGAACGACTTAGCAACTCAGAGATCTCAACCGATGTTGTACCAACCAACACTGGGCGTCCGGCTGCCACAAGAGCGTTTATCTCTTTTATTACAGCTGCATATTTCTCGCGTTTTGTTTTGTATATAAGGTCGTTGCGATCGTCACGAACTATCGGACGATTTGTTGGTATTACCACAACATCCAATTTATAGATACTCCAAAACTCACTTGCCTCTGTTTCAGCAGTACCAGTCATACCAGAAAGTTTGTGATACATTCTAAAGTAGTTCTGCAATGTTACTGTTGCAAAAGTTTGTGTTGCAGCCTCAACCGTTACACGCTCTTTAGCCTCAATAGCTTGGTGTAGACCATCAGAATAACGACGTCCTTCCATTATACGACCTGTTTGCTCATCCACGATCTTGATTTTGTTGTCCATGATAACATATTCAACATCTTTCTCAAACATGGCATAAGCCTTCAAAAGCTGATTTACAGTGTGTACACGCTCACTTTTAAGAGAATATTCAGAGAGTAAGGCATCTTTCTTCTGCGCCTTCTGTGCCGCATCTATTCCACTCTTCTCCATATCGGCAATCTCTGCACCAATATCGGGAAGAATAAAAAAACGCGAATCATCAACCGATTTTGCCAACACATCGTGTCCTTTGTCTGAAAGATCCACAGAGTGCAATTTCTCATCTATTACAAAGAACAGATCATCGGTAATTTCTGCCATACGCTTATTGTTATCTGCCATATGAATATTCTCCACTTTTTGTAGCAGAGATTTCATGCCTGGCTCACTCAAATACTTGATAAGCGGCTTATATTTTGGAAGTCCTTTATGTGCACGATATAAGAGCACTCCACCCTCTTCTGTTTTACCGGCAGCGATCAAACGTTTAGCATCGGCAAGCAGTGAAGTGACATAGTTTTTTTGAAGTGTAAATAGATTATCTATGTTATCACGATAGTCATCAAATAGTTGATCATCGCCTTTTGGCACTGGACCTGAGATGATAAGGGGCGTACGAGCATCATCAATAAGCACTGAGTCTACCTCATCAACGATAGCAAATTGATGCTTACGCTGAACTAGATCGGTTGCCGATGTTGCCATGTTGTCACGGAGATAGTCGAAACCAAACTCGTTGTTGGTTCCATAAGTAATATCTGCTTGATAAGCATTACGACGCTCCTCTGAGTTGGGTTGATGACGATCTATACAATCAATGGTAAGCCCGTGAAATTCAAACATCGGACCCATCCACTCACTATCACGTTTTGCAAGATAGTCATTCACAGTAACCACATGCACACCTTTACGTGTTAGGGCATTAAGAAATATAGGAAGAGTTGCCACAAGGGTTTTACCCTCACCTGTTGCCATCTCAGCAATTTTACCACTATTTAGAACGATACCACCAAACAACTGACTATCATAATGCACCATATCCCAGACGATCATATTTCCTCCTGCCATCCAAGAGTTTTTGAAATATGTTTTATCTCCCTCTACGCTCACATATTCTTTTTTTGCAGCAAGATCTCTATCAGCCTCAGATGTTGTTACCTCCACAATTTCGTTCTCTTTAAAACGACGTGCAGTATCTTTCATTATAGAGAAAGCCTCTGGTAATATCTCTAGAAGAACACGTTCGATAGTGGTGTCTATCTCTTTGATCAGATGGTCGATGTTGGTTGAGATTCGCTCTTTGTCTTTGATTGAAAGATCTGGGCTTTCAATTTCTGCACGCAATTCAACAATTTTGTTTTCGTCGGCCGCAATTGCATCGGCTATTGTTTTCATCAAACGAGTGCTCGAACTACGCAACTCATCATTAGTCATCTTTTCGATGGTTGGATATATGGCATTTATCTTGTCGATATATGGCATTACATCTTTCTTATCTTTGTCAGCTTTAGAGCCGAACACCAGCTTTAATAAGCCGCCTACAATATTACTCATATATATTTATTATGTTTTATTCTGAATTTAAACTGTCAAAGATAATTATATTTATCAAATTTCCCAAAAGAGATAACATCAAGTTGTGAAATTTCAAGATGTGCTGTCTGTAAAAAATTTCAACAGCGGTATGTAATTATATAGTTTACTTTGATTTACAGCACATTTATGCACTTGTGGGCTTGAAAAATTTAATCAAAGTCATTGGTGATAAATTTAAAATCTGTTTTAAGCAGAATGCAAAGAGCTTAGGCAGTGGTGACCATAAAGCTAATTATTATTGTTATTCTGCATAGTTTTTTATCAAAATTTAGACAGTTTATAAAAAATTTGTAACTTTGTAATTTATTATCAAGCTTGATAAGCCTACTTAACAACTGTTAATGGTTTATTATATGTTTGTTGCATTGCAATAATTACTTTAATTTAAAATATATATGGGAAGAGCTTTTGAATATCGTAAAGCCAGAAAACTGAAACGTTGGGGTAATATGGCCCGAGTATTTACAAAACTTGGAAAAGAGATTGCTATTGCAGTAAAATCAGGTGGCGGTGATCCACATACCAACACCCGATTAAGAGTATTAATACAAAATGCTAAGGCTGAGAACATGCCTAAAGAAAACGTTGATAGAGCAATCAAACGTGCCCTTAGCAAAGACACAGCAGACTACTCAGAGATGGTTTATGAGGGTTATGGTCCATTTGGTGTGGCAATACTTGTTGAAACAGCGACCGACAACACAAATCGTTCGGTGGCAAATGTAAGAAGTTATTTCAATAAATCAGGCGGTTCACTCGGCACTAGCGGATGTTTAGACTTCATTTTCGACAGAAAATGTATGTTTCGCGTTTCAGCAAAAGAGGGGCTCGACATTGAAGAGTTGGAATTAGAATTGATCGACTACGGTTGTGATGATATATTTGCAGATGAAAACGAGATTGTGATCTACGGATCATTTGATTCTTATGGAGCAATTCAGAAATATCTTGAAGAGAACTCACTTGAGATCATAAGCGGAGAATTTGTACGTATAGTAGCAACTGAATATAAAGACGTTACAGAAGAGCAACGTGCCTCAATCGACAAATTGGTAGAAAAATTTGAAGACGACGAAGATGTTGTAAACGTATTTACAAATATGCGTCCTTTGGAAGACGACGAAGAAGGTGAGTAGTCAAGCCATATATTTAAGAGCACTAGAACCCTCCGACATAGACATACTATATAAGTATGAAAACGACAAAGAGGTTTGGAAAGTGAGCGGAACAACAATCCCTTACTCTCGCTATGTGTTGAAAAAATATATAGAAAATTCATTTACCGACATATACCAAAGCGGACAATTACGATTGATGATAATGTGCGAAGACCGTGCCATTGGTGCCACAGATATATTCGATTTCGATGCTCACAACTCACGTGCAGGCATAGGAATAATAATATTCGACAAAACAAACAGAGGAAAAGGCTATGCAACAGAGGCATTAAACCAATTGATTGAATATTGCTTTGAAACATTGACCGTACATCAAATATATTGTAACATTGATGCAGAAAACGCCGAAAGCATGAAACTATTTAAAAAACAAGGTTTTACAATGATAGGCATAAAAAAAGAGTGGATAAAATCAGGCGGTAAATTCAACGATGAGATTATGTTTCAGAAATTGAAATAATCGCGGCATAAAATCCTAAAATAAAAGTTACTAAAAAAGTTCTCGTTGAAATAATCTCAACGAGAACTTTTTTTAGAAGCTGTTTTATCTTAGAAGCTGTTTGAATTTGTTACCGAAGTTATTTTAGAGCTATTTTTGTTTCTGTTTTTGTTCTGCAAATCCGATTTTAGCGAGCTAAATGAGGATTTACAGGGCGGAAACTGGGGCAAAAAGAGCCGAAAAGAACGAGATTAATAAATTCAAAACAGCTTCTTATTTTAACTGTGCAAATAGTTTTTTCATTGAAACCTCACTCTCAACTATCGCGGCAAGATCTGCTATTGCTACTCGTTTTTGCTCCATAGTGTCACGATAACGAATTGTAACGGTGCGATCTTCTTTGGTTTGATGATCCACTGTGACACATAGTGGTGTGCCTATTGCATCCATTCTACGATAACGCTTTCCAATACTATCTTTCTCATCATACTGACATGAGTAATCGAATATCAAGGAGTCTAATATCTCACCTGCAATCTCTGGAAGTCCATCTTTTTTTATGAGCGGTAAGATAGCAACTTTTATAGGAGCTAATGATGGTGGGAAAGCAAGCACTGTTCGTTGATCTTTTGAGCCATCTTCTTTGGTGATCTCCTCCTCTTTGTAGGCAGCCGATAAAACTTGTAGCACCATACGATCCACACCTATCGACGTTTCAACTACGTAAGGCACATAGCTCTCACCAGTTTCGGGATCGAAATATTGTAGTTTTTTACCTGAGAATTTCTGATGACTCTTAAGGTCAAAATCAGTACGTGAGTGGATGCCTTCCACCTCTTTAAATCCGAAAGGAAAATTAAATTCTATATCGGTTGCGGCATTTGCATAGTGCGCAAGCTTGTCGTGATCATGAAAACGATAGTTGTCGTTACCAAAGCCTAATGCTTTATGCCAACGCATTCTGAACTCTTTCCAATGCTGCCACCACATCATCTCTTGACCTGGACGCACAAAGAATTGCATCTCCATCTGCTCAAACTCACGCATACGGAATATGAACTGACGAGCCACAATCTCATTACGAAATGCTTTACCTATCTGGGCAATACCAAACGGTATTTTCATACGTCCTGTCTTCTGAACATTCAGAAAATTGACGAATATACCTTGAGCTGTTTCTGGACGGAGGTAGATTGTGTTTGCACCCTCCGACAATGAACCTATTTTAGTTTCAAACATAAGATTGAACTGACGAACCTCTGTCCAATTTCGTGTGCCGGATATAGGGCAGACAATTTCACAATCTTCAATTATTTTTTTGACTTCATCAAGATTATTTTCGTTTAGAGCAACAACCATACGAGCATGCACTGCATCACGTTTTGATTTCACCTCTGCCACTCTAGCGTTTGTTGATATAAACTGCTCTTTATCAAAACTATCACCAAAACGTTTCTCAGCCTTAGCAACCTCTTTATCTATTTTTTCATCTTGCTTAGCCAACCAATCTTCTATAAGCACATCTGCACGATAACGTTTTTTTGAATCACGGTTATCTATCAGCGGATCATTAAAAGCATCAACATGACCAGATGCCTCCCAAGTTTTTGGGTGCATAAATATGGCAGCGTCGATACCCACAATATTATGATGCAGCTTCACCATTGAATCCCACCAATATTTTTTAATGTTATTTTTCAACTCCACTCCTAGTTGTCCGTAGTCGTAAACTGCGCTCAAACCATCGTAAATCTCACTTGAGGGGAAGATAAAACCATACTCTTTGCTATGGGCTATAAGTTTTTTAAATAGTTCTTCTTGTGTCATTGTTGATATAATATTTAGTAATTTGCAAATATACATTATCTTTGTCAAAAATATACTTATTATGGGAAGAATTTTAGCAATAGATTACGGAAAGAAAAGAACAGGCATTGCAGTTACCGATCCATTGCAGATAATATCAAACGGATTAACCACCGTTGAAACTTCCACATTGAAAGAATTTATAAAAAAGTACACAACTGATAATGAGGTAGATAAATTCGTCATAGGGCTGCCTAGGCAAATGTCAGGAGAGTTTTCAGAGAGCTATAAATATATAAAACCTTTTGGAAAATGGTTAGAAAATGAATTTCCCAACAAAGAAATAATTTTTGTAGACGAACGTTTTACATCTGTTCTTGCCAAAAGAGCAATGATAGAAGGTGGTGTAAAAAAGATGGACAGACAAAATAAAGCTCTTATTGATAAAATTAGTGCAACAATTATTTTACAAACATATTTAGAAACAAAATGATATATCCAATTTACGTGTACGGTTCAGCCGTATTAAGAAAAAAATCCGTAGAGATTGACAATAGTTACCCTCAAATAAAAGAGATGATAGAGGGGTTGTTTGAAACCATGTACGAGAGCGATGGCGTTGGTCTGGCTGCTCCTCAGATAGGTAAAAACATAAGGCTTTTTGTGGTAGACGCATCGGCATTTGTTGATGACGATCCTAAATGTAAAGATTTCAGAAAAGCATTCATAAATGCAGAAATTTATGAGCGTTTTGGCGATGAAGAACCTTTCAATGAAGGGTGTTTAAGCCTACCTGGCATACGTGAAGACGTGATGAGAAAGACAAAAATAAAGATGCGTTACATGGATGAAAATTTTGTTGCCCACGACGAGGAGTTTGATGGCATGCGCGCACGCATAATCCAACACGAATACGATCACATTGATGCAGAGCTTTTCATAGATCACATTGCACCTATTCGTAAAACACTCATAAAAAACAAATTGACAAAACTCTCAAAAGGCGATTACAAAGCATCGTACAGAACTAAAATTGTGAAATAACACAGTATTCATTTTTATAACAATGGGTGAAATGAAAGTAGTAGCAATATTAGGTAGTCCGCGAAAAGACGGCAACACCGCACACGCGTTTGAAATAGCGCATAAGGAGTTTCAAAAGGAGGGGATAGATTTTGAGGTTGTGCATGTAGGCAACAAACTCATACACGGATGCCTAGCATGTAAAAAATGTGCTATCAACAAAGATGAGAAGTGCGTTATTGAAGGCGACATCACAAACGAGGCGATCCAGAAAATGAAAGCAGCCGATGCAATAATACTAGGCTCACCAGTCTATTTTGCAGGCATAGCAGGCACCATGAAATCATTTTTAGATCGTGCATTCTACGTTGCATCTGCCAATGGCGGATTGTTTCGCGGTAAGGTTGCAGCTGCCATCACTTCAGCGCGTCGTAGTGGTGGATCTCACACCATAGATGGATTGAACCACTATATCACCTACGGTGAGATGATCGTTGCCACATCATCATATTGGAGCATTGTACACGGCAGAGATGAAGGCGAGATGTTGCAAGATGAGGAGGGTGTTCAAACAATAGAAGTGCTAGCACGAAATATTGCATGGCTACTTAAAATGAAAAAGACAGCAGCCATAAAGCAACCTGAAAAAGTGCAAAAAATATCAACTGGTTTTATCAGATAACACTAACCTAAAATAATGAATCATGATATTTAAGAAACTTTACATAAAAGTGATCTATAAAATAATCATTAAGTCAAAAATTCTAAAATATCTAAAATCTCAAGACACTCTTAATGAAGAGCAAAAAGAGGTACAGACATTTCTTGAAAACAATCCTTGTCACACCTACCCATACGAATTTGTGAAACAATATTCGATGAGTGGGATAAAGGTTCTGACCGACGATTCATGTGGATTAAAATATGTTATGTCGGCTGGCAAACGCCTCTATTTCAAACGTGCATGGAGCGATTCTAAGATAAGACGTTGTTACAAAAACATTTCGCTAGAGCAAAATCCGCAATCACCTCATTGTTATCTCACTCCATACTTCAATGTTGATAAAGACGATCATGTGATGGATGTTGGCTGTGCCGAGGCAAATTTTTCACTTTCAATAGTTGATAAGGTTAGTCATATATCACTCTTTGAGGTTGATGAGCAATGGATTGAGGCTCTGAACATGACATTCAAACCTTGGAAAGATAAGGTAACAATAATAAATCGCTACGTTTCAGACACAACCGATAGTAGCAATATTACAATTGATGATTACGTGTCGCAAGGCAATCCTATTAGTTTTATAAAAGCCGATGTTGAAGGAGCGGAAGAGATAGTGCTAAGTGGGGCCAAAGAATTTTTCAAATCGCCTCAAAAGTTAAAGGTTGCCGTCACAACATATCACAAACAACAACACGCCAACATAATTCACAAGATCCTTACCGACGCTGGTTTAAAATGCAGTTACTCGAAAGGATATATGATCTTAAAAAATCAAGGCAATTTAGTAGAACCATATCTAAGAAAAGGCTTAATCTACGCCACAAAATAGCCGCATCGCTGAAAAACCCATATACAGTC
>JAVVZN010000025.1:0-11038 GCA_036650555.1 Rikenellaceae bacterium | reverse complement strand
TACAGGGGTTAAATACGAGGTTGGGGCCATGGAAACTACAATGGAAGGTGAACTTGATAATCTATTAGAAATAGTAAAGAAGGCTCAAGAAATTTGTACTAAAGAAGGTGCATTAAGAGTAGTATCTATGGTTAAAATAGAGTATAAAGACGAAGGCGTGACAATGGATGAAAAAATTAAAAAGTATAGGGAATAATTTAATACCTATAGGCTTTATTATGATATTAATAGCATTGTGGGAAGGTATAGTGAGCATAGGTGGAATAGAGAAATATATTCTACCTTCACCAATAGATGTAGGTACAACCTTAATAAAGGAGTTACCTGTAATGGTACCTCACATAGGTGCTACATTATACGAAGGTATAGTAGGGTTTTTAATTGCCATAATTATTTTGTATAATTTTTCATTAGTTTCGTTATATATTTACCAATAATATCAAACTCGATATTAACTATTGTGCCAACCTTAAACTCACAGAAATTGGTGTGAGCATAGGTATAAGGGATAATTGCCACTTGAAATGAGTTGTGGCGCGAATTTACCACCGTCAAACTTACACCATTCACCGTAACAGAACCTTTCTCTACTGTGATGTTATCGCTATTATTATCATATTCGAAGGTGAAATACCAACTTCCATCGGCCTCTTCAATATTTGTGCATTTAGCAGTTTGATCAACATGACCTTGGACTATATGTCCATCGAGCAAAGCATCAGGACGCATGCTGCGTTCGAGATTTATTTTTTGCCCAACTTCTAGTTTTGATAGATTACTTTTGATGAGAGTTTCTTTGATTGCAGTCACTGTGTAATGTTTGCCATCAATAGACACCACTGTCAAACATACACCATTGTGAGCAATGCTTTGATCTATCTTTAATTGATCGGTGAAACTACACTCTATTGTAATATGCAGATTCTCCGCCTCTCTTCTCAATGCCACAACTTTTGCAGCCTCTTCAACTATTCCTGAAAACATATTATATAAATATTGTTAAATAATTTATTAATTTAGGTGACTTCGTTTTTTGTATCTGTAAGCAATAAAATAAAGCAACGTAAGCACAAAAGTGTAGCCACATAATCGCCCAATCATATCGCCATAGACAACATAAAAAGTTAATTTATCGTTTGTAGTCACCTCGCCTTGAAGCAATGTTCGCTCATCCCATGACGTGCGACTATATATTTTACCT
This sequence comes from Rikenellaceae bacterium, assembly GCA_036650555.1. GTDB lineage: Bacteria > Bacteroidota > Bacteroidia > Bacteroidales > Rikenellaceae > CAMQVM01. Next base: position 9,837 of record JAVVZN010000025.1, on the reverse strand, counting down.
CGACTATCAATCAACGCTGATATACCTGTGTTAGCACTGCGAGCAATATTACGTCGCGATTCAATGGCACGTAGCGATGAGTATGATAGATGTTGCATGTAGCCAGGCGTGTTACCCCACCAACCATCGTTGGTGATAACAAACATTAGATCAGCACCTTTTCGCACAAATTCAGTGAAAAACTCGCCATAAACAGATTCATAACATATTGCAGAGCCAATATTTACATTATTCGAGCTATTTTTGAACACCTCACGTTCTGCTTGCGAACCCAACATACCTGATATTCCTCCTAGATTCACCGATAGATCAGATATAAAAGAGAGGTATCGGTAGTAGGGCAACATTTCTACTCCAATTGTCAATCGGCTCTTATGATATATACCAACACTATCGCAAGTGTCTATTTTTATAGCTGAGTTGTAGATGTCGTAGTAGAATGGCAAACGCATGTTGGTGCGTGCAGTTACAGTAGGAGGCTTTTTGCCTGGTATCTTAAGGTATTTCTCGTATATGGTTAGACCAGCTATAAATTCAGCATTAGGATAGTCTTTCATGAAATAACGCACACGTTTCACTGTTGGATTTGTTGTGATATTTTCCATCCAGAAATCGTTGTCGAGCGCAGTTTCTGGTGCCACAAAGAAACTTACATCGTGCGATGCTTGCGATGCAAGATCCATAATGATGTTTTCTTGCTCCACAGGCGACATGCCACCAAATTTTTCATTATATGGATCTATATTTGGCTGTATTACTGCAACTTTTACTGTTTTACCATTTTCTTTGTAGGTGAGGTAGGTGACAAGAGAGAAAATGATCGGCAGAGAGAAAACAATCAGTGGCATGATCATTTTACGACAGACAATCGAACGAATATTGATTTTCCCCACACCTTTTAAAGCCTCAAATATCAATAAATTGACAATGAGAACCCAGAATGTTCCTCCTAGAGTGCCTGTATATTCATACCACTGCACAAAATATGGTTCAATGCCAAATCCATTACCTATATTCAACCATGGAAATGATATTTCACCATTTAGGTAGAGCCATTCAGCGCCAACCCAACCAGCAATAAGAAGTGTGTATGAGAGTGGCAGAGTTGATAACCGCCATGATTTGTTGTAGAGTGCCAGAACGGCTGAGAAAAGAACTGTGTGAGTGAGTGTTGCAGCTGCAACTCCAATAGGAGCAGCCTTCCATACCCACCAGATTGTTGATAAGTTCCAAAGTATAAGAGCGGCAATCCACCACCACATGACATTTATTCCTTTTTTATCACGCTGGATAAAAAGCAGCGGTACAAACATTATAAACATCATTAGCGACGTTACCCCCCACCATGCTAACGATGCACAAATGGCGAAGAGCAGTATTCTGACTAAATTAAGTATGAATAGACGGTTAAATATTTTCATCCTCGAAAATTTTTAGATGAACCTCCGCAGCTATTTTATCTATTATTCCATGAACCAACATATCTATCTTTCCTCCCTCTGTATAATCTGCCTCGGCCACATAATTCACTCGTTTATCTTCAACAAGCTTGGCTATCTCATCAACCTTTGCGGGTGATGAAGGAGAATAAACGGCAATAGAATAACCTTCCATCTGTTTTACTAGACGCATACATGGTATGTCGGTGTGCCCATCGCCTATATAGATCATGCGTTTGAATGGAATGGCACGTTTTTCTTCTGGTATATATTTGTTTATAAGCACATTGTCTGAAACACTCTCTATGCCTTTGTTTATTTTGAATAGAAATTGTGTTTTGTTTGTGTAGTTCACAACCACGCTTGGCCAAAATGCCACGCCATCTATATTATAAAAGAATGAACAAGCATATATTTTTTTGAACTCATGAGCAATTTTAGTGCCCTCTATCATCTCTTTGATTCCCGAAGAATTTATGTAGTGCTCCACCTCCAAGCCACGCAAAGCAGCATAGCTATTGATTCGAGAAAACCACTGTTCTACCCCTTTGAAAAGCTGTACTTTGCTACCTGACTCACGAAAAGCCTCACGACGGAGCGATATATCGCCACTCTGAGCACCTTTTATCATTTTGTACATGTATGCAAGAATGGTATCACCATCTTGATCATTTGCCATTTGAGTGCTCTCCTGCCAAAACTCCTCGTTTTTCTTACCTACGGCAGGAATAAAATCGTACTCTTGCATATTTCCGGGAGCTAAAGTTCCGTCGAAATCGTAGATCATCGCAATCTTATATTTGCCACTCATAATTCAATGTTTTGGTTTGTAAAGGTAATATTTTAAATTAAAAATTTAAATATAATAGTGTTAATTTTTTATCTTTGCATAAAATAAAACTATATCATGACTATATCACCAACCATTGATCACTCTCTTATGCTTGCGCTTAATGGCGACTTAGGTGCATTTACTGATCAGATAATGTGGATTTTATCATCAAAAGCTGCTTGTGCACCGCTGGTCATTTACGCATTATGGATAGCATACAAACACGGTAGTATAAAAAATATGGCTACATGCGTAGTTGTAATTGCATTGATGATACTTTTTGCAGATCAGGTATCCCAATTATTTAAATACAACCTATCGCGCCTTCGTCCAACACACGAGCCGATGCTTGAAGGGGCAATACACACCGTAAACAACTACAAAGGTGGACTCTACGGCACAGTATCAGCACATGCAGCAAATAGCTTTTCTGTTATTTTATTTTGCGCATGGATAGTAAGACAACAATGGTTTTTAATTATTGGCATAGTTTTATGTCTGGCGATATGTTATAGTAGAATATATCTTGGCGTTCATTTTCCGCTTGACATTCTATGGGGCACATTACTAGGTTTTACCACAGCCATAGGAGGTATTAAATTAAAACAATATGCCGATAAAATTTTGCATAATAGATAATGTTATTGTGTATAAATTAACGATTTAAATAAGTGTGTAGTGTCATAATATAATTCAATTATAAAAATTTGACAGTTTATCTATTGTAAACAGCAATATTATTGTATATTTGTATTCTACAAACTAACTGTTATGAAGAGATTACTACTACTATCAATTGCTGTCATAATATCTAACGTTGTTTTCTCCCAAAACAAAAACAACGAAAAAGACACAACAGAATTTATGCCCATCGGAATAGAAGAGGTAAAAGTTTTTGCATCTTATGCCAAAAACGATGGACGCGATGCAGTAAGAATATCAAACACCACTCAAAGCGACATCTTCACTCGACTTAGCGTACAAGAGTTCCCCGAAATATTAAAGCTAACACCCTCTGTATATGCCACTAAACAAGGAGGAGGCTATGGTGATTCTAGATTAACATTACGTGGTTTCGGTTCAGAAAACATTGCTGTAATGATAAATGGAGTGCCTATAAATGGCATGGAAAACGGAGCTATTTATTGGTCGAATTGGGCAGGACTTGCAGACGTGACTAGCTCTATGCAAGTTCAACGAGGATTAGGATTATCTAAATCGGGCGTTAATTCAGTAGGCGGAAGTGTGAATATCATAACCCGCAGCAGCGAGATGACCCGAAATGGTTCTGTGTTCTACGGCATTGGAAACGATGGTTATCAAAAAGGTAGCGTTATGTTCTCATCGGGCATGCTTAACAACGGCTGGGCGTTCTCTCTATCAGGCTCATATAGCTCTGGTGATGGCTACGTAAATGGCACAAACTTCAAAGCTTGGAACTATTTTGTGAATATCACAAAAAAAATAAAAACAAATCATCTTCTCTCTTTCACTGCACTGGGAGCACCACAATGGCACAACCGACGCAGCAACCGACAACTAATAGAAGATTATGATAGTAATCGCGACGGCATCCGCATGAACACCTCATACGGTTATATAAATGGTAAAGTCGTTGGAGGCTACTCTGGCTACAACGAGTATCATAAACCTCAAATCTCATTGAATCACTTTTGGACTATAAACTCAAAGTCTAATCTTGCCACTGTTGTATATGCGTCGATTGCCACTGGAGGCGGGCGAAAAATCTATGGCAAAGATGCTAACATGCTTCAGTACAACTACAAAACAGGCAAACCAAACCCAAACAGCTCACTAACTCCCGACGGTTTGATTGACTACATGCCAGTGATGGAGGCCAACCGCAACTCAAAAATTGGTTCAACAGCAATATTTACAATGGGCACCAACTCACACGACTGGTATGGACTAAACTCCAATTACAATCGAACATTGGCCAAACACCTTAATTTATCAGCAGGTATTGACCTACGCTACTACAAAGGCTATCACTTCGATGAGATAACCGATTTGCTCGGTGGCGAATATTTTATCAACAACTCTCTAGCATGGCGTGAAAAAGACACTCGTCTTGGGGTGGGCGACAAAGTATGTTTCGACAATCTAAGTAAAATATTATGGACAGGTGCATATGGCGAGTTAGAATACGACAACGACAAATTCAGATCTTTTCTAACAGTTTCAGTGAACCCTAACTCATATAAAAGAGAAGACGCTGGGCTCTACGGCACATATTCAGATCAAGATAAATTTCCGATGTCCGACATGAAAACACCATGGAGAACTTTTGTTCCAATCACTGCAAAAGCAGGGGTAAACTATGCTATCACTAAGCTCCATAGCGTTTACGCAAATGGCGGATACATCACAAAGGCTCCAATGTTCAACAATATTTATGTGAATAACACTCCAATAGCTGATCCTAAAAATGAAAAGATAGCAACAGCTGAGATAGGTTACAACTTCAATAGTAGAACTCTTCGTATTGGAGTGACTGGCTACTACACTAAATGGATGAATAAAAGTGTTACAAAAAATATAGGAGGCTGGAACGGACCTAAAGCATATATCCCAAACATCAATGCGCTACATAAAGGAGTGGAGATTGAGGTTAATTACGAGCCATTGCAAATTTTAAAATTGAACGGATTTTTCACATACGGAGATTGGAAATGGATTAATGACGTTAATTTTTCTATGTACGACCAAAACAACAAACATATTGGTGATTACAACGCCTACATTAAAGGGCTATATGTTGGCAATGCACCTCAAATGAGTGCAATGCTTGGAGTGGTATGCCGTCCACTACCTCTTACAACAATTGCTGTGAACTACAACTTCTACGGCAGAAATTATGCCGATTTTATGCCGGAAAATCGCGTAAACAAAGACGATCTGACACAGTCGTGGAAAACACCAAACTACTCAACCTTCGATGCCGGAATCACCTACGGTTTCAGAATAGGATCTATCGTTATGCAACTTATAGGCAATATAAACAATATTTTTGACACTAAATATATTTCAGACGCACAAGACGGTAATACGCATACCAAAGAGTCGGCGATGGTATGGTATGGCTTTGGCAGAACATGGAGCGTGGGCGTAAAGATGTCGTTCTAAACAATATTTTTGTAGGCAAATCTACAAAGAGAAAAGCACGATGTGCTTAAACAATAAATATTATGCAGAGTATATTTAAAAATAGCAAACATTACTTATATGTAGTTATATATCTATTACTATTTTGTTTCATATCAAACACAGCATATGCCATTGAAACAAAGAGAAAGATAGCAACCAAAGAGAAAGGCGTTATACTTGTATTATCATCATACAATCCGGACGTCAAACGGATGAGCAATTTTATTTCTATCTTTGAATCTACAATCCTACATGAAAGTTCTGAATATGAAATATTTATCGAGGACTTGAATTTCAAAGGCATGGATGAATCTAATCTATGGAAGATAAATTTCAAAAGAATCATTGATAATTATAAAAATAAAAATTTAAAAGCCATTCTTTTATTAGGGCAAGAATCGTGGGCCACATTTCTATCTCTGGGAGAATACAATACTAAAATTCCATTTTTTGGATGTATAGCCAGCGAGAATGGAATGTACATAAAAGATGTACCTCTCGTCAAATACCCTGAGATGGTGGATTTTGCACTGGCAGCCGACAGTATTGGCAACGCAGGAGGCGCTCTAAACAAATATGATGTCAAAAAGAATGTTCAGCTTATAAGAACCATATATCAAAATGTACGCAATATAGCTTTAATATCCGACAACACCTATGGCGGCATTGCATTGCAATCACTATTTATTTCAGAAATGAAAAAAGAGAGTGACCTATCGTACACACTACTCGATGCGAGAGATGGAGTAGATGTTGTTGAAGATAAAATTTCACATCTGCCAGAAAATAGTGCTGTCATACTAGGCACATGGCGCACAGGCGATAAAGGGCAATATTTGATGTTCAGTTCACTTGAAAAGATAATATCTCTAACCGACAAACCTATATTCACAATATCGGGTGTTGGATTTGAAACACTAGCTATCGGAGGAGTGATACCCGCTTATGATAATCATTCTAAAGAGATTGCAAAACAGATTATTGATTTTTACAACGGTGACTCAACGGCAGTTAAATTCATTCCTCCTTTAAATGAATATCGTTTTGATAGCGGAAAACTAAAAAAATACGGCATAAAAAACTATCAACTTCCAAGTGGTAGTATAATAACAGATAGAATAGAAGCCCAACTACTTACATATAGATCATATATATATGCTGGTTCGATTGCTTTTCTTATCCTTGTAGCAATAACAATCTTTATCTTGTTTCTATACATAAGAAATAAGAGATTAAAAGATAGTCTTAAAAACAGAGAATGTGAACTTATAGCAGCAAAAGAGAGAGCCGAAGAATCCGACATCTTAAAGACTGCCTTCCTTGCAAACATGAGCCATGAGATCAGAACTCCGCTCAACGCCATTATTGGTTTTTCAACTATGATGTGCGATGAAGAAACAAGTGCAGAGGATCGCATAGAATATAGTTCAATAATAAAATCGAACAATGAGATGCTACTAACATTAGTAACCGATATTCTCGATATTTCAAGACTTCAATCAACAAACATAAAATTTATTAATGAAGACACCGATATAGTTTCTTTGATGCACAATGTTATCACCACAACCAAACACAAAAACACGCTAGGCATTAAAACCATACTCGACACCGAACTAAGTAGTTACATAATAAACATAGACGAAAAACGCCTAACACAAGTACTCATCAACTTAATGACAAATGCCTATAAATTCACAAAAGAAGGTAGCATCACTTTGTCGCTTAGAGTCACTGAAAACATATGTACATTCGCTGTTGCCGACACAGGAATTGGAGTGCCACTTGAATTTCAAGATAAAATTTTTGATAGATTTGAAAAGGTAAACGAATTTGCACAAGGCACTGGTTTGGGACTTGCAATATGCCGACAAATTATAACTAAGTTTGGTGGAGATATAAGCATGGATTCATCATACACCAAAGGTTCGAAATTTGTGTTTACAATTCCTGCAAAAAATGTCAAAACAAATATCAACTTATAGCTATTTTGAAATAATATTTGGAAAAACGGAGCATAAACCGTAACTTTGAGATGATTATATAACTTAATTCTCATGAAAAAAATATTTATTTCAACATTATTGCTTATTGCAAGTTCACTAACAACATTCGCTCAAGACTTCAAACCCGATGCAGCTCTCTACACCGTAGGATTTTGGGCTCCCGACACATTAGGTAATCACCGTGCGATAGTTCAAGTTGATAACCCAGCTGAATTTACAAAAGCTATCATTCCATGGCGCCGACGCGACAAGATGGTGGATGAAACAGGGCTTATTATTATAAACGCACAAAATGGAAAGAGGGTAGAAAACCTATTACGCGGCAAAATGAGTAGTGAGGCAGGTGAAATAATATTCGATGCAACTCTAGGCAAAGGCAACTACTACATCTATTATCTACCATATCACACCTCAGGTGGTCCATATCCAAAGATCAAATATTCAAGAGAGAACACTACACCTACCGATGCGTGGCTCGCAATGGCTCAAAAAGCAGATTACAAATCATTGCCGGCAGCTCGTTTCAAGCAATTTGAATCGTTGTCATCTTTTGACTCATTCTACCCTATGGAGATTGTGGCAACTCAAACTGAGAAACAGACTCTAATTGCCGACAACAACAATAAGCCATTTCTACTCTTTCCGGAAACAAGAGAATATCCTATTCGTATGCTTGACAACATACCTTATCGCTGGGCAGCGAAAGGGGCCACGAATAACTTCTCCGCGGAGGTAGATAAAAACGAATATTTTGCGTTTCAATTAGGGTTATGGGCATATAAATCAAATGCCGACAATATAAAAGTCAAATTTTCTGATCTCAAAGGACAAACCGATATAATCACATCATCGGCATTAACTTGTTTTAACACAGAAGGTAGAGACTGGCTAAAACATGACATGAAGATTGATCTATGCGTTAAAGAGGGCAGAATACAGCCATTATGGATTGGTATTGACGTTCCAAAAAACATTGCAAGCGGAATCTACAAAGGCACTATCACAGTTACGGCTAATTCCGAAGAGTCGCAAACAGTGGATCTAACAATAAAGCTATCAGACCGTGTATTAACCGATAGAGGCGATGGTCGTCCAGAGAATCTATCACGTCTTCGTTGGTTAAACTCAGATTTTGCCTTTGATAATGAGATAGTAAAACCATTCATTCCAATGAAGGTTGATGAGAACACAATTTCGGTTCTAGGGCGCTCAGTTGCAATCAACAAATTTGGATTACCATCTGCAATTACAAGTTATTTCACAAGTGAGATGACTTCAATATCCAACACAGGCAAACCAATAATAACATCGCCAATTCAATTCATCGTTCAACAAAACAAAAAAAATATAGAGTTAAAAAACAGCTCTCTAAAATTCACAGAGAAAGATGATGGCATAGTGAGATGGGAATCTGAGAATAAAGCAGGAACGCTAGATATAAAGATAGATGGACTGATGGAATTTGATGGTTTTATGGAGTACAAAGTGGCAGTCACTGCCACAGAAAACTGTTCGATCGACGATATAATGCTGCAAGTTCCTATTGATAATAAAAGTGCAAAATATTGGTTAGGTCTAGGTTCTGAAGGTTCATATCGACCAGAAAAAGGCTCATGGAAATGGGATATTGAGAAAAATCAAGAAGGCTACTGGTTTGGTGATGTCAATGGCGGCATACAATGTTTGTTCCGCGATGAGAACTATGTACGTCCACTCAACACAAACTTTTATCATCAAAAACCGCTTAATTTGCCACCATCATGGTGGAATAATGGCAATGGTGGCATTTCATTCGGAGAGAAAAACGGAACTCTAAACGTAAAGACATATAGTGGAAAACGAACCATCAAAAAAGGTGAAACACTACACTTCAACTTTCTACTCTCTGTCACTCCTTTCAAACCTATCGACACTAAAAAACAATGGAACGACAGATATATTCACTCATATATCCCTGCTGAGAAGGCAGTAGAGGTGGGCGCAAATGTGATCAATATTCACCACGCCAATCCTATCAACCCATTTATAAACTACCCATTTATTCGCCCAGATTTCATGAAGCAATACATTGACGATGCTCATAAAGCAGGGGTGAAGGTTAAGATATATTATACCGTACGCGAACTTGCAAACCGTGCACCTGAGCTATTTGCTCTTCGCAGTTTAGGAAGTGAAATATTCAGTCAAGGCGATATTGGTGGCTACTCATGGCTTAGAGAGCATATGGGTGACAACTATATAGCAGCGTGGTTTGTTGATAAATACAAAGATGCTGCTGTGGTCAATTCTGGCGTTTCGCGTTGGCACAACTATTATGTTGAAGGATTAGAGTGGTTGGCAACCAACATAGGCATAGACGGTTTGTATATTGATGATTTAGCAATTGATCGCA
>JAVVZN010000024.1:0-11204 GCA_036650555.1 Rikenellaceae bacterium | reverse complement strand
GATAAGTTGAAAAGTGTAACACAACCCACGACCAGCTTTTCAGGGAAATGGTGCAGATTTTGCAGATTTTGAGCTATAACAAGCGGAGCGTACTTACGGTACGTGAGCATTGTCATAGCTCAAAATCTGTGAAATGTGTGCCGTTTCCGTGGAAAGTAATCCCAAGGCACTTTTTCAGCGACGACTAACAAGTAAAGACTCCCGAAGGGAGTCTTTACTTGTTTTAGAAGGTTGGTTCAGAGTATAGTAGCCTGATTGTGCCAACAGCAGAATTTTTTTCTGTTATCTCAATGGCTGCATCTCTAAACTGTGGACGACGGTATGGCGATCCTTTGAAGTGGTTGGCATATCCTCCACCTTCAAGGTTCGAGCCTAAAAGACTTTTAGCCATCCTCCCATTTTTATCTTCATCGTGGAATGCAAAAATTACATATCTGCCGATTGGAAGTGTATATCTCACAATTTTGGTTTTTGCCTTTTTGTCTTGACCTGCAAGAGAAACTGTGTCGCTTTTGAAATAGTTGTTGTCTTTCTCATAGAAATCTTCAATGTTGTTGAAGAATGTGAGCACAACATTTCCATTGTTATTTCTTAGTCCTGTTATGGCAAGAGTTAGTTCTCCTTCTGTGGTTGCTGTTTTGTCTTGTGCCATAGCAAAATTAAAAGGCGTTATGATGGTGATTGCCAGTAGAAGTTTGCCGATATGGTGCAAAATTGTATTCATAATATTATATTTTACATATAGATTTTATGTCGGAAATAATCTTGTTTGCTAGCGCTAGTGCTGATTTCTCATCTTTGCTTTCGCTATATATTCGGATTATCGGCTCTGTATTCGATTTACGAAGATGCACCCATTCTGTTGGGAAGTCGATCTTAACACCGTCAATATCGTTCACCTTTTCCGATGCGTATTTTGCTTTCATCTTACACAAAACATCGTCTACATCAATAGATGGAGTGAGCTCAATCTTATTTTTTGATATGTGATATTTTGGGTAACGCTCTTTAAGTTCAAGTAACGATACTTTTTCCTCGGCAAGATATGTTAGAAGTAGTGCCACTCCAACAAGTGCGTCGCGACCTGCATGTAGGGCAGGGTATATGATGCCTCCATTGCCTTCACCACCTATCACAGCATTTGTTTCTTTCATCTTAGCAACGACATTTACCTCACCAACAGCTGCTGTGGAGTAGCTTCCACCGCGTGCCACAGTGACATCTGAGAGCGCACGTGAAGAACTTAAATTCGACACTGTGTTGCCTTTCTCTTTAGAGAGGATGTAGTCTGCCACAGCCACAAGTGTGTATTCTTCACCGAACATTGATCCGTCGGGGTTGATGAGTGCTAGGCGATCAACATCTGGATCGACCACAACGCCTAAGTCGGCTTTTACTTTGGGGACTAATGCTGCTATTTCGGTTAGATTTTCCGGAATAGGTTCAGGAGTGTGGGCAAAATGACCTGTTGGTTCGCAATTTAGACGTATGACTTCTACACCCATGCGTTCTAAAAGCTCAGGGATGACCACACCGCCAACAGAATTAACGGCATCAACAACAACTTTGAATTTGCGTGCTTTGACCTTCTCTGTATCAACGTATTTAAGGGCTAACACTGCATCAATGTGGGTTTTGTCGTATGAGGTGTTTGTGGTGGATCCGATTTCTGTTGCCTCAACAAAATTATAGCTGTTACTTTCTGCCATCTGCAAAACTTTTTTACCTTGCAGGTCGTTTAGAAATTCGCCTTTGTCGTTTAATAATTTTAATGCGTTCCATTGGGTAGGGTTGTGGCTAGCAGTAAGAATGATTCCTCCGTCGGCTCCCTTGCCAGTGACTGCCATTTCAGTGGTTGGTGTGGTGGCTAATCCAATATTTATTACATTGACTCCCATGCCAAGTAGTGAGCCTTCAACGATTGAACTCACCATTTCACCTGAAATTCTAGCATCGCGACCAACAACAACTGTTAGTTTTTTGCCCGGTTTGCTCTCTTTCAGCCATTGCGCATAAGCCGATGTGAATTTCACAAGATCAATAGGTGTAAGGTTGTTCCCTATTTCGCCTCCAATCGTACCACGAATTCCTGAAATTGATTTTATTAGTGTCATAGCGTATAAAACTTTTGAGAATTTGAATAGCACGTGTCATAAAAATACATATAATTTATGGCGCGTACAGTTTTCAAATTGAAGTGAATTACAAAGTTAATAGTTTTTTTTATATACGTGATGTTTCGTTAAATTATTTCTGCTTTAACTCTCTCCTCGCTTGCAATATCAGTGATTTTAACATTGATTATTTGATTTATATACTCTTTATGATAAGGTAATTCCACCTTAATATAGTTCTCTGTATGTCCGAACATTAAATTGCCTTTTTTTGTTGATTCAACGAGCACTTTTGCAGTTTTTCCAATATGTCGCTTGCAGAAATTTAGGTGTAGCTCTTCGCATAATGCGGCAAGACGTTTGGCTCGGAGCTCTTTATCTTGTGGTGACACCTTACATGGAAAATCTATTGCTGGAGTGTCGGCACGTTCGGAGTATGGAAATATGTGAAGATATGCAGGAGCTATCTCTTTCAGAAAGTTGTAGCAATCTTCAAAATCGGCATCTGTTTCACCTGGAAAACCTACTATCACGTCGATACCTATAAACACATCGGGTATTAAAGTTTTTATATGGTTTATTTTATCGGCAAATATTTTGCAGGTGTAGCGGCGGCGCATGAGTTTTAATATTTTATCGCTGCCAGATTGTATAGGAATGTGAAAGTGAGGTTGAAATTTTGTGGAGGTGGCGCAAAATTCTAAAACTTCATCGGTGAGTAGGTTTGGTTCGATTGATGATATTCTATAACGTTCAATGCCGCTCACGCTGTTGAGTGCGTGTAGCAGGTCGATGAACTTCTCGCCTGTTGAACGTCCAAAATCACCAATGTTCACACCAGTGAGCACAATCTCTTTAGCCCCTTTCGCTGCCACTTGATTAGCCTGAGAGAGTAGATCATTGATTGAGATGTTGCGACTTGCTCCGCGTGCTAGAGGTATTGTGCAATAGGAGCAGTTGTAGCTGCATCCGTCTTGTACCTTTAAGAACGTGCGAGTGCGATCACCACTTGAAAATGCTGAGAAAAATGATGTCAGTTGATCGGTCTCACAGCTAAATATTTTGCTCTTTCCTTTTTTTACAAGATCCATACAGAGCGATAGAATATCGCCTTTACGGTTGTTTCCAACCACAATATCAACTCCCTCAATGGCAGCGATCTCTTCAGCTTTGAGTTGTGCATAACAACCAGTCACAACCACGATAGCCTCAGGGTTGTCTTTTATTACTTTACGTATTATGTTTCTACATTTTTTGTCGGAGTTATCAGTCACCGAACAAGTATTTATGATATGTATATCGGCAATATCGTCTTTCTCTGCACGTGCATAACCTCCGTTCTCAAACTCTCTTGCAAGTGTTGAACTCTCAGAGAAATTCAATTTGCATCCTAGTGTATGAAAGGCTACTTTTTTCTGTTGTTCCATTTTGTATTAAAATTTAAAATTTCTCTTTGATAATACAAAAGTAATAAATATTATCTTTGTAGTTATATTATGAATTGGTTTTGTTTGTAATAATCATAAGTAGTAAAATTTGAAATAAAGTGATTTACCCGCAAGATTTTGAATCACGCTTAGGATTTGAGCGTATTCGTCAAATGATAAATGATGGTTGCAGCACTGAGCTTGCTCGTGAGATTGCAGCCCAGTGTAGCTTTTCTACCGACTTAGAAAGTGTTAGACGCGATTTGTTACGCACCTCTCAGATGGTTGAGTGTTTGACGGTGCATGATGATTTTCCGCGAGGAGGCTACGTAGACACCAATCACTTTCTAAAAAAGATAGGTGTCGTTGGCATGTATATGGATGGCGTGGAGTTGCTATCATTGCGTAGATCGTTGGAGTTACTCAATGAACTAGTACAGTTTTTTTCTGAGAAAGATCAGTTCTCAGAACTGAAAAAACTTATCGAAAACATCGGATCATTCACATTAGAAACAGGCGCAATAACTGCAATAATAGATGATTTCGCTGTTGTACGCGATAATGCGTCGGCTGAGCTTGCACAAATTCGTTCAGATATGGTGCATAAAGAGCGAGAGATAGGTAGAAAGTTGCAGTCTATTTTACGCGCGGCTCAGAGTGAAGGCATTGTTGATGAAGATGTGTCGCTCTCAATGCGCGATGGACGATTGGTGATTCCTATTGCATCGCAGTTCAAACGTAAGATAAAGGGATTTGTGTATGATGAGTCGGCAACCGGCAAAACATCTTATGTGGAACCTATTGAGGTTGTGGAGCTAAACAATGCAGTCAAAGAGTTGGAGGCTCGTGAGAAACGTGAAATAAAACGTATTCTTACCCAGTTCACAGCGTCGCTTGCTCCTCGGAAACAGGAGCTACGAGATGCCTCATATTTTATCTCACTTATAGATTTTATTAAGTCAAAAGCATCGTTTGCCATAAAAACAGGTGGCGTGATGCCTATTCTGAGCGATGAGATGTGTTTGGAGTTGAGAGGTGCGCGTCATCCTCTTTTAGAGATGGCTCTAGCGCGAGATGGCAAGAAGATAGTGCCGCTCGACATGGCTCTTGATAGTAAAAAACACATACTTGTGATCTCAGGTCCTAACGCAGGTGGAAAGTCTGTTTGTTTGAAGAGTGTTGGGTTGTTGCAATATATGGTGCAATGTGGATTGTTGCCTCCGGTAAAGGAGAATAGTACATTCGGAATGTTTGAAAATATATTTATTGATATTGGCGATCAACAATCACTCGACAACGATCTGAGTACATATAGCTCGCATCTTCAAAATATGAAAACACTGCTTAAGTTTGGTAACAATCGTTCTCTGGTGCTTATAGATGAGTTTGGCACAGGCACAGAGCCTACCATTGGCGGTGCAATAGCTGAGTCTATACTGGAGAGCATGGAGGCGCGTGGCATGTTTGCTGTTGTCACCACACACTACACCAACCTTAAATATTATGCTGATAAAGCCGAAGGTGTGATAAGTGGTGCGATGACCTTCGATGTTCATAATATCACTCCGCTTTTCAAATTGGAGATGGGTAAGCCTGGTAGCTCGTTTGCACTTGAGATAGCACATAAAATTGGGCTCCCCGATGAGATTATTGCTAAGGCAAAAAGCAAGATAGGCGATGGTCAAGTGTCGCTCGAACGACAACTACGTGAGGTAGCGCGCGACAAACGTTACTGGGAGGGTAAACGCGATCGTATTCGTATTGCCGAACGCAAGGCAGATGAGTTGGCCGCTTCGTATGAAAAGGAGTTGTTGCAACTAAAAGAACAGCGCAACTCTCTAGTGCATGACGCAAAGGCCGAGGCTGCAAAAATCGTTCAAGGAGCCAATAAACTGATTGAAAACACTATCTTTGAAATTCGTAAGTCGCAGGCTGAAAAAGAGCAGACAAAACTAGCTCGTAAGAAAGTTGAGGAGTTTTTGGTTGAATCACCTATTCCAAATGATGAGCCTGCTGCCGAGATAGATAAGAAGATGGAGCAGTTGAGAGCTAAGGAAGAGCGCCGACGTGAGCGTAAAGAGTTGCGTGGGGAGATGGCGGCAGTTGTTGCTCAGCTTCCACCACCACCAAAGCCTCGCACAATAAAGATTGGTGATAGCGTTCGTATAAAGGGTCAGAACACAATAGGCAAACTAGTGGAGGTGAGTGGTAGACGTGCTGTTGTGCACTATGGCACCATGGCCACCACTATCGAACCTAGTAAGCTAGAATATGTGTCGGCCTCGGATGCCAAAGGTGTGGCACAACAAGAAAAAACTTTCGGTATGGTTGGTAAGCCATCTATGTCTTACGACTCAGCTCAGAAACGTGTGGAATTTTCTCAGCAGATAGATTTGCGCGGCATGCGTGTTGAGGAGGCAATGATGCGATCGCAAGAGTTTGTTGATGAGGCTTATATGTTAGGAATTAAAGAGGTGAAGATTTTGCATGGCAAAGGAACTGGTGCATTAAAACAAGAGATACGAAAACTTTTACATACCTTGCCATTTGTTGTGAGTGCCACTGATGAGCATGAGCAGTTTGGTGGCTCTGGAATTACTGTGGTGACAATATCTTAGAAACAGCTTCTTAGAGGTAAGGCATAATTTTTAACCAGACAATAATATATTTAAAATATATAAATTATGAGTAGAAATGTATCAATTTACACAGGGCAATGGGGTGACCTTGAGTTGGAAACTTTATGCCAAAAAGTTAAGTCGTTTGGCTATGACGGTGTTGAACTTGCATGTTGTCCAAACCATTTCGATCTATCAAAGTTAAGCGAGTCTTATTGTAAAGATGTGCTTTCTGTTTTGAAAAAATATGGATTGGTGTTGGTGGCACTCTCAAACCATCTTATTGGTCAGGCAGTATGCGATAATATTGATCTCCGTCATAAAGCTGTTCTTCCCGATTATATATGGGGCGATGGCGATGCTGAGGGTGTGCATAGACGTGCATCGGAGGAGCTGATAAAAACTGCTGAGGCAGCTAAGATGATGGGTGTTAGCACGGTTGTTGGTTTTACCGGTAGTTCTATTTGGCATCTGATCTACTCCTTTCCTCCTGTTACTGACGAGATGATTGATGCAGGTTATGCCGATTTTGCACGTCGGTTCACCCCTATCTTAGATAGATACAAACAACTAGGTGTGCGTTTTGCTTTAGAGGTGCATCCAACTGAGATTGCTTTTGACTCAGTGTCGGCAGAACGTGCCTTGAAAGCTGTGAACAACCACTCTGCTTTCGGATTTAATTTTGATCCTAGCCATTTTGGTTATCAAGGTGTAGATTACATAGGATTCATCCATCAATTTGCCGATAGAATATTTCATGTGCATATTAAAGATGTATGGTGGTCGGATAGACCAACTCAGGCAGGCGTTTTTGGAGGTCATACAAATTTCGGTGATCGTCGTCGTTATTGGGATTTCAGAAGTGTAGGACGTGGAAAGATTGATTTCGATGCCATCACACGTGCTCTAAATCGCATAGGTTATCAAGGTGCACTCTCTGTTGAGTGGGAAGACAACGGCATGGATCGTGAAACTGGAGCCACTGAGTCGTGCGCATTTGTTCGCAAAAATAACTTCCAACCATCAAACATTGCTTTCGATGCAGCCTTTGAACAGAAACCCTCTTAGATGATTTTCGTTTTTTGAAGCACTGAAAGTGCGTACTTTTTTCTCAAAAAAGTATTAAATTATTATTTATGTCTTAGATAAAAATTTCCAAGCCCCCTAGTATATAAATATGTTATAAGCAAAAACAATTCATATGATTACACTCTATATTTGAAATTTTTATCGGACACCAATAATTGTCTTTCTGAAATTACGGAGCTAAGTAGCTCGATATAAATTTTAATGCCTTCTTCTATTTCATTTAAAAACACATATTCGTCTGCCATATGCGAACGTGCCGAGTCGCCCACACCCATTTTCAGTGATGGCATCTGCATGAGTGATTGATCGGAGGTTGTTGGTGAGCCATATGTCTTACGCCCTAGTGCAACTCCTTGTTTGACAATAGGATGTTCTAGTGAAATAGATGATGGTTTAAGCCTAAATGAGCGAGGCACCACCTCACAGCTCACATGTTCTTTTACTATCTGAACAACTTCTTCGTGCGAATATTTATCGGTGATTCTCACATCAACTGTAAAATTACATTCAGAAGGGACCACGTTGTGTTGGGCTCCAGCGTTTATCACTGTCACTGTCATTTTTTGATCGCCGAAAAGTTCAGAAACCTTGTCGAATTGGTAGCTTTTAAACCACTCTATATCTTTTAACGCTTTGTATATTGCGTTGTCACCTTCGTTTCGAGCTGCATGACCTGCCTTGCCAATGGCTTTGCAGTCGAGCACCATTAATCCTCGTTCTGCAACTGCAAGATCCATCTTTGTTGGCTCTCCTACAATCGCAAATTCTATGTTATGGAGATGTGGAAGCAGTAGCTCAACTCCGTTGTGTCCTGATATTTCTTCCTCGGCAGTTATTGCCACGCATAGGTTGTATTGAAGATCTTTCCTATCGTAGAAGTTTAAGAATGTGGCAAGAAGCGACACTACCGATGCCCCTGCATCGTTACTACCAAGCCCATAAAGTTTCCCATTTTCAATTGTTGGGATAAACGGATCGCGGCTGTATGAGCTGATTGGTTTTACTGTGTCGTGATGCGAATTTAGTAGTATGGTTGGTTTGGAAGTATCAAAATATTTGTTGTAAGCCCAAACATTATTTTGCAGGCGCTCAATATTTACTCCTTTTAAAATTAGAAATTTAGCTATTATTTCGGCTGTTGCTGCTTCGTCTTTACTAATAGATGGTGTTGATATTAAATCACATAGTAAGGCAATCGCATCGTTATACAATTTTTCTATCATTACTAAAAAAAATAAAATATTAAGAAGCTGTTTTAATTTATTACCGAAGTTATTTGAGAGCTCTTTTTGCCCCGGTTCTCGCTCTATAAGCCCGATTATAGCGAGCTAAATGAGAATTTATAGAGTGAAAACTGGGGCGAAAATAGTCGAAAAGAACGAGATTAATAAATTAAAACAGCTTCTAATTAATCATCTCGAAATGTTTCGGTAATGCAAAGCTACATTAATTTTATACATATACAATTTTTTTAATGCAAAATAATATTTACATTTGTAATATCATAAAGTTGCATCTTTATATCTGAAATAAAATAATTGCTAGAATAATATAAGTACTTTGTACTTAAAAAAAATGATTATGAATTATACAAAAACATGGAATGATATTTTTGATCAAGTGATTGGAGATTATCATAAAACCGATAATGTAGATCAAAAATCTAATAATCCGTTTGCGTCAGGAAGTATAGAACATTTGTTGTATGCCAAAAATTGGATTGACACTGTGCAATGGCATTTGGAAGACATAATTCGTAATCCGCATATCGAACCATCTGATGCTCTTGTCATAAAGCGTAGGATTGATGCCTCAAACCAAGATCGCACCGACATGGTTGAATATATTGATTCATATATGTTGGATAAGTACAAAGATGTGAAACGCAGCGTATCGCCGAAAGTAAACACCGAAACACCTGCATGGGCAATCGACAGATTATCTATTCTTGCTTTAAAAATCTATCACATGCGTCAAGAAACTTTGCGCTCAGATGTTGATTCTACACACCTTAATAGTTGTACAAAAAAGCTAAACACACTTTTAGAACAGCGCACCGATCTCTCTAACTCTATTGATGAATTGCTTTTTGATATAGAGAGTGGGTCAAAATATATTAAAGTTTATAAACAGATGAAGATGTATAATGATCCTGCTCTAAATCCAGTTTTATATAGTAAGAAGTTGGTTTAATTTATTAATCTCATCATTTGAAACAGCTTCTTACCTATATTTTACTAACAAATCATCATTTACGCCCGACAAGCTCAGATTTTCCGAGTGAAAATATAGGCAAGAATAGATCTAAATGAATTTCGTTAAAAAATCAAAACAGCTTCTAAAAAGTAGAGCATGAAAAGACGTCCTAAAAACATTGTAGTAATTCGTCTATCAGCAATGGGAGATGTAGTCATGATTAGCCCCATTATTGCTAAGATACTTGAGCAATATCCCGACGTAAATATCACAATGGTAACATCTCCGCAGTTTGTGCCGTTTTTCCAAGACATAGAAGGCGTTAGTGTTTTCTCTGTTGATCTAAGAAATGATTATAAAGGTAAAAGAGGAATATTTAGATTGTTTCTCGACATAAAAAGACTACATCGTGTTGATGCTATCATTGATCTGCACGATGTTATTCGTACTAAAATACTCAGAGCCTTGTTTCGTCTAACCATGAAAAAGGTTTACGTAATAGAAAAAGGTCGCAGTGATAAAAAACAACTTTGCTTGCAAAAAAACAAGGTGTTTCGCCCGTTGCGCCGAACAATAGATCGTTATTACGACTGTTTTCAAAAAGCAGGGTTTATTGTTGATAGAACATATAAAATAAAGAACGACCCAAAACCAATGCCCACTACTGCATCTAAGTTGTTAGGTAAAAAAGAGTCGGTATGGTTAGGCATAGCGCCATTTGCTCAGCATAAAGGCAAGGTGTATCCTATAAACCTTATGGAGCAAGTGATAGAAAAGCTCTCAACTCATAACAATTTGAAAATAATGCTTTTCGGAGGAGGAAAAGAGGAGCGTTTCATTACTGAAAATCTTGCCGAGAAATATCCTCAATGTGTGTCGATCATAGGTAAGCTCTCTCTTAGAGAGGAGCTTGCGCTGATCTCAAATCTAGATTGCATGGTCAGCATGGATTCATCTTCGGCGCATATGGCAGGAATTAATGGGGTGAAAGTAATCACTATTTGGGGGGCAACGCATCCTTATGCAGGATTTCTCACCTACGGTCAAAATGAAGAAGATGTCATATCTGTAAATTTAGAGTGTCGCCCATGTTCTGTATTTGGAAATAAACCATGCTATAAAGAGAGTTATGAATGTATGTACTCTATCTCTCCAGCAATGGTTATTGAAAAGATAGAGAATGTTTTGAGTTTGTAACATAGGTTGTTTGCGATTTGAATTTTATCAACAAGTGAGAGTAGTTTCTTATGGCGTCGATTGAAGAGTTATTAAAGAAATATTGGGGCTACGATTCTTTTCGTCCATTACAAAAAAGTGTTATTGAGAGTGTGTTGGCAGGTCGCGACACGCTTGCTCTTATGCCAACAGGAGGTGGTAAATCTATCACCTATCAAATTCCAGCACTTGCCATGAAAGGTATATGTGTGGTTGTCACTCCCCTTATTTCGCTTATGAAAGATCAGGTTGATTCATTGCGAAAGCGTAAGATTATGGCGCAAGCGGTGCATAGTGGCATGACTTCTCGTGAGATAGACGCGATCCTTGATAATTGTGTTTATGGTGATTACAAATTTCTATATGTGTCGCCCGAACGATTAGAAACCGATATATTCCGTGCTCGTTTCGAGAGAATGAATATATCAATGATCGCAGTTGATGAGGCGCATTGCATCTCACAGTGGGGTTACGACTTTCGTCCTGCATATCTTAATATTCAAAAAATACGTCCATTGGCTCCAGATGCAGTGGTGCTTGCTGTC
>JAVVZN010000023.1:10080-11476 GCA_036650555.1 Rikenellaceae bacterium | reverse complement strand
CAAAAAAGCGCCTTGAAAATCAAGACGCTTTTTTGTAATAAGATAAAATCTTACTGCAAATATTGTTAATTACTCCAAAAATGATCAAATGATAACTATTTTTTTGCAAAAAACGCTTTCACTTCATCAACATGAAGAATTTCAGATTTAAATGTGTATGCACCAGTTTTTTCTGATCTAACCATTTTGATACACTTTGTACGAGTTTTACCCGCACCTGTTTTTAATGTTGCAACTACTTTCTTTGCCATGTTTAAAAAATATTAAGGCTTATTTATTACTTAATTTCTCTGTGAACTGTTACCTTTTTAAGAATTGGATTGTATTTTTTTCTTTCCATTCTATCAGGAGTGTTCTTTTTGTTTTTTGTTGTGATGTATCTTGAAGTGCCTGGCATGCCGCTTTCTTTATGCTCTGTACACTCTAGGATAACCTGAACTCTGTTACCTTTCTTAGCCATTGTTTTTTACGATTAATAGATTTTACCTAATGCTTTTGCTGATTTGATTGCAGCAGAAAGACCATTTTTGTTGATAGTACGAATAGCAGAAGTTGAAACTTTCATTGTAATCCATCTTCCCTCTTCTTCCGAAAAGAATTTTTTAGTCTTTAGGTTTGGACTGAAAACTCTTTTGGTTTTAGCGTTTGAGTGAGAAACGTTATTCCCTCCCATAGCTCTCTTACCTGTGATTTGACAAATTTTCATTATTAATTTTTTAAAGTGCGTAAACGTGTATTATTTAGTGTTTGACATGATTATTACTTGAAACAATATGCCATAAACACACAAATCGAGTGCAAAGATAATTAAAATACCCGAATATTAAAATTTTATGCAATTATTTAATACATTCCTCAAGCATAAGCTCTCTAAGCATAGATATTGCCTCAGACGATGCACGTTCAATATTAATATCGCGTAGTGCAGAGAAGTGATTGAGTTTTGCAATCGTTTTAGTGTTAGAGCTAACCGCAATCCATACTGTGCCAACTGGTTTGTCGATTGTGGCACCTGTTGGACCTGCTATCCCTGTGGTTGCTATTGAGTAGGTGGATTTGAATTTTGCACGCACACCCTCTGCCATTTCACGCGCCACCTTTTCCGACACCGCACCAAACTCTCTAAGAGAATCTGCCGACACTCCTATAATATTTTCTTTTGCCTCATTGCAGTAGGTTACTGCTCCACCCTTAAAATATTGCGAGGCTCCACTGAGAAGTGTAAACCGCGAAGAAATCCTACCTCCTGTGCACGACTCTGCAACAGAAAGAGTTGCATTTCCATCAACAAGCATCTGAGCAACAGTAGACTCCACGGTAACATCGCTACCGTAGCCCATGATATATCTTCCTATTATCTGCTCTAGTAATGAAAATTGCTTATCAATCAACGATG
>JAVVZN010000023.1:4563-10070 GCA_036650555.1 Rikenellaceae bacterium | reverse complement strand
CATCGGGATCTGTGTCGGATCTGAACGACAATCTCAATCTGACACCGCCAGGTGAAGGCAGATAAGCAAGCGAGAGTGTGTCGGGTAAATTTTCTTCCCACGATGAGATTGTTTCGGCAAGAATAGATTCGGCAAGACCAAAAGTCACTGCTGTTTTATGAATTATGTAGGGTAATTTAAATTTTGAATGAATTATTCCACCTACATAATCTTTAATAAGCGGTTTCATCTCAAAAGGAACTCCGGGAAGATTGAATAGTAATTTACCACCTCTTTCAAACCATAATCCAGGGGCACTTCCATTTGCATTAGGGATCACATTTGCTGCTGAAGGTAGATAAGCCTGCGACTCATTAAGAGAGTTGAACTCAATACCACGTCTTTCAAGCATACCTTTCACAAAATCATAAGTTTGCTCGTGTTTTGTGAGCTTACAATCGAACAAACTACACAACACCTCTTTGGTAATGTCGTCTTTTGTAGGGCCTAAGCCACCGGTTGTTATTGTAATATCATATTTTTTTATCGACGATGAGATTGCATTGTAGATTGCATCTTTGTTGTCGGCAATAGATAGTATTGAAATGATCCTTACACCCATTTGCTCTAGGTGCGATGATATGAATGCCGAATTTGTATCGACAATCTGACCTATCAGAATTTCATCTCCGATAGTTATAATTTGAGCTTCCACTATTTTGAATCTTTTTTTTGTATTTCACGTTCAATGATTCTGTTACAAACCTCTTTCACGAAAAAAGGACCATTGTATATAAATCCCGAATAGAGTTGAATTAGCGACGCACCTGCATCGAGCATTGCCACCGCATCATCTGGAGTCATAATACCACCAACACCTATTATAGGATAGTTTCCTTCACATTTACTACTAATATAGCGAACCACCTCTAAGCTACGTTTTGTAAGAGGTGCACCGCTCAAACCACCGTTTCCGATATTTTCAACGACTTGTGAATCTGATAGTAACCCATCACGAGATGTTGTGGTGTTTGTGGCAACTATGCCATCTAAGTTCCATTTTTTCATCTCTTCAATAAGCTCATCAATCTGCTCGAAAGTAAGATCGGGTGAAATTTTCATTAGCACCGGACGATACAAACCTTGACCACGACGAAATTCCATTATGCCTTCTAAAATATCACCAAGAGCTTCGGCATTCTGAAGTTTACGCATGTTATTGACATTCGGACAACTTATATTAATCACAAAGTAATCTACATAATCATATAGTCTGCGGAAGAGATTAAGATAGTCGTCTTTAGCATTTTCATTTGGAGTCAAGGTGTTTTTACCTAGGTTCCCGCCAACAACACACGATTGGTGTGAGGTATAAGGACGTTTACGCAAATTATTTACTGCATTCGACACTCCATCATTATTAAACCCCATTCGATTGATAATAGCACTATCTTTAGGTAGACGAAACAAACGAGGAGATGGATTGCCTAGCTGCGCTTTGGGGGTAATGGTTCCAACCTCAATAAACCCGAAACCAAAAGCCTCCATCTCTTTATAAATCTCACAATTTTTATCGAAACCTGCTGCAAGCCCCACAGGATTAGAAAACTTCATGCCAAAAACCTCACGTTCGAGCAAAGGGTGATTTACCACGCACAATTTTCTTAACAAAGTAGTTCCAAAAGGAATATATCTTAATGCCTTTATTCCAAATACAGTGAAATGATGGATTGACTCAGGAGAAAAGAGGAAAAAGATAGGTCGTATTATTTTCTTATACATGACAATAATAAAAAATAGATATAAATTAAAAACAGCTTCTTATTGCAAAGGTATCAAAAAAATTCTTCCCTAAACAAATAGTTTGATCTAATTAATTCAAAATCATCTATATTGTGTTTCAAATCATATGATTGCGATATTATATCAAAATATTTTGGCATCATCTCAGTTATGCGTTGCCAATTGAGCTCTATTTTCGGCGGATGTTGCGATCCTAAAGTCCAACCACGTAGTTCTTTAATATCGAAATACTCTCCCACACTCTGCACTATCATCTCTGTGGCTCGCTCTTTCCCTTTACGCGAATACCCTGCTATGTGAGCAGTTGCGATGTAAGCCTTTTCTAAAAGTTCTCTATCAATCAAAGGCTCATCACGCCATACATCTATCACAGCACGACTTATAATGCCGCTTGCAATAGATGTTTTCAGAGAATTTTGATCAACTATTTCTCCACGTGAACTATTTATAAAAACTGCACCATGTTTTATTTTACTGAAAAAATGGCTATCAGCCAGCGATTCTGTTTTGTAGATACCATCTTTTGTATAAGGAACATGCAAACTGATGACATCACTATTCTCCAATAAGCAATCAAGATCTACACCATATGACAATGATTTTGGAGGATCATTACATAAAACCTTAAAGCCCATTTCTCCCGCAAGTTTTGCAAGTAACGACCCAACATTTCCACACCCAACAATGCCTAGAGTGGTAGATTCAGGTTTCTTGTTTAGAGCAGCCAAAGCAGCAAGCACATATTGAACCACAGCTGTGGCGTTACATCCTGCCGATGTTGTGACTTTTATTGCTTTCGACTCACAATATTTTGTGTCAATATGATCAAATCCAATTGTGGCTGTGGCAATCAGCTTGACACTGCTGCCTTCCAAAAGCTCACTATTACACCGTGTACGAGTACGAACAAGCAAAGCATCGCACTTAGCAACATCATTCCGACATATTTTGTCGGCAGCAATATATTCAACATCAAAATATGGTTCCAACACCCCTTTCAGAAAAGGAATTTTACTATCAGCAACAATTTTTTTCATTATACCAATTTTTTAACACTCTCTTTCTCACCCACAACCCAAAGTGTGTCGCCCTTATTGAGCTCAATTCGCGGATCAGGACGATTGAACCCGAAAAATTCACGATCAAATCCTACCAAAAGAAAGAAATATTTGTTTCTTAGCTGCGATGTATGCGCTCGTTCACCTATCAAAATCGACGACGGCGATAGCGTTATTTGGTATAAGTCGAGAGAATAACTTATAGGACACGATTGAGGCGGTATGCTACTAGTGTCGATAACTGTTTTAAATGCTTGTATCTGCAAATCATCACCTATAATAAGTATTCTATCGCCACCATAAAACACACTTTTGTTGTCGGGTAAATCTTCACGACAATGGTTATGCGCAATACTCACCACCTGAGCCCCTGTGCTGTATTTTCGATGGATCTCACTTATGCTTTTTCCAACCAGCTCACTATCAACAGGAATATCAAAATATTCCATGTGTATGTTGTTTGTCAGCTCACTAGGAATTGCTATGCCACTATGTAACGATGTTTTATCTAAGTTTTTAAGGAAATGATGTTCGATAGATTGGTAGTGTTTACGCAAATTTCGTGACATGACAACAATACCGCCAATGATCACAATTGTAGGTAGTAAGAACGCAAGTTGCATAACATAATAAGAACCAATTGCCACACCTATAAATCCCCCAGCAATAACATAACGTATAAACACTAACATTAGTAGCGGAGCACGAGCATATTTTCTATCGTTCCATAGCTTACGAAACGCCACGCTCGATGTACGTTTCACAATCAAAGCATAGATAAATGGCGACAAAGAGGCTAGCGTAAGCAGACACATGATAAGTGTCACCCACCACCGATCACCAACATACTCCTTGAAAAGTGGATATATGATATTGAACGACACAAGCATAACAATAATCATCCACCCCGAACTAACTAAAATTCTTATTACGTATGCTCTAAGCAGTTTATGCCACTCATTTTCACGATTCAAAGTCAAACGTCCTGTTCCATAGTGTTGAAGAACCGTTCTCCATGGCGAAGGAAGCATTGTGAATAATTTATCATAGACCTTATCGGCATTTTTCACATATATAGGAGTGATGAATGTTGTGATAATAGAAACGACCACAATCATCGGATACAGCGAGTCGTCGAGCACTCCGAGTGAAAGCCCAAGCGATGCAATAATAAACGAGAACTCCCCTATCTGCCCAAGACACATTCCTGATTGCATTGATTGCTTCACTGTGCGTCCGGTGAAAAGCACCCCAATAGTTGCGGCAATAGGCTTAATAAACAACACTAAAGCCGTGACAATCAACACCTGAAACGGATGATCCATAATCACCGATGGCTCAACCAACATGCCAACCGAGATAAAAAACACGGCAGCAAACAGATCACGCAGAGGTTGAATAAGAGTGTGGATTTTCTCTTGTTGATCTGTTTCAGCGAGTATAGCACCCATCATAAATGCTCCAAGTGCAGGAGAGAATCCGCTATAAACCGACGCCACAACAGCGCCAAAACACAACCCTACCGAAACTATAAGTAATGTTTCGTCGTTGATATATTTTTTCACACTGCGTAAAAACGATGGTATAATAAATATTCCAGAGGTGAAAAGTATTATAAGAAAAATCAATAATTTAACAACTTGTGCAATCAAATCACCAGAGCTGAAATGACGACTGACAGCCACCGACGAGAGCAATACCAAAAGCATAATCGCAACCAAATCTTCAATGATCAGCACCCCAAAAACTACCTGTGCAAAGCTTCTATTTTTCACATTAAGTGCATCGAAAGTTTTTATGATGATTGAGGTAGACGATATGCTTATCATACCACCTAGAAAGAGAGATGAGGTGAAGTTCATGCCTATCATTTTTCCAGCCAACACTCCTACTGTCATCATAATCAACAGCTCAGTAAGTGCCGTTATGGAACCTGCTCCACCAACATTTTTCAGTTTTTTAAAACTAAATTCTAATCCTAGAGCAAAAAGTAGAAACGCCACTCCAATCTCACCCCACAGCGTGATTGTTTCTTTATCGAGTTCAAAAGGAAGTAAAGTGGTTAATAATCCTGCCACAACATACCCAAGGACAACCGGTTGCCGTAGATATTTAAAAATTAGCGTTATGATTGATGCAATAACAAGTATCAACGCCAGATTCATAAATAAAGGATTAATTTGCTGCATATCTTATAGCTGTTTTATGTTTTTTATCCATTCTATTGTGTCATCGCGACCGAACCATGTAAGCTGACGCTTTGCATAACGACGTGTGTTTTGTTTTATCTTTGAAACCGCCTCATCAAAAGATATTTTATCATCGAAATAGTCGAACATCTCATTATAGCCTACTGTTCGTAGAGCATTATATTCTCTATAACAGTAAACACTACGCGCCTCAACCTCCATACCTTGATCTATCATAAGATCAACACGACGATTTATTCTATCGTAGAGCAATTCGCGCGGCATCTCAATTCCTATTTTGCGTATGGCAAAATCACGTTGTTTGCCAGCACCAATACGCTGCTCTGAATATGGCTTACCCGATGTTAAACACACTTCCAAAGCTCTTATCACACGTTTATGATTATGGCGATCAACCACATCATAGAATGTAGGATCCAACTCTTTAAGCCTAGATAAAAGCGGCTGTAATCCTTCA
>JAVVZN010000023.1:0-4553 GCA_036650555.1 Rikenellaceae bacterium | reverse complement strand
ATGTAGTCATAAGCGATAAACGACAACTTTCATCCACCGTAGCAATATCGTCGAACCCACGACAAAGCGCATCTATATATAGCCCAGATCCACCCACCATGACAACATTGTCGTGGCAAGAAAACAAATCACTAAGCAACTTTAAAGCATCATTTTCAAATGCTCCAGCAGCGTAATTTTCCCATACATCGCGCGAATGAATAAAATGATGTTGCACCTTTTCGAGCTGCTCAGCGCTAGGCACAGCTGTGCCAACACTCATTTGTCGATAAAACTGACGCGAATCAGCCGAGATTATTTCAGTAGAATATTTTTTGGCTATATCTATACTCAAATCAGTTTTACCCGATGCAGTTGCCCCTAATATAACTATAAGTTGTTTCAAAATTATTGTTCGTCATCGTAGTTGTCATCTCCGTCGAAATCGGAGTAATCATCCATTGCCTCATCAAATATAGATTTTGTTCCTGCTCCAATTGCGGCATCAAATTGGTCGGGAGCATCTCCATGTGCCATAAGCACACGAGGGTATGTAAATACTTTTTCTGGTTCTTTTGCCTCAAGTAGCTCAAGGAAGAACGCACGGTCTTCAAACAGATCAAACACAAACAACATTCGTGTGAATTTCTTCTGTGCTATCTGTCCAAGCAACACGCTATCCATAGGCATAGGTTTTTCGTCTGTGCCGCCCATCATATCATTATCATCTACTCCCATATCGAAAAGCGTAAACTCACGTAGCTTCATCCAACGATCATTACATAGGAATATAGAACACATCTGCTCCGGATCGTATTTTATATCATCACAAATTAAAGAGTGAAAATCTTTAAGCGTTGCATCATAAGAGATTTCATAATCACGTAAAAAGTTTTCGTCCTCGTCTGACAACATTCTGAACTTAAATATCATACTGAATAATTTAAAATTTAAGTAATAATAAATTTACAAAGCACTATGGCTTTATTTTCTTTCAAAGATATAAAATAATAGTTTTACTGCAATAAAAATTTCATTACGTCAATATTATCTGCATAATCGTAGAGCGATGGAAATTGCGCTTTACCAAAATTTTCTGCTTTCATTACGCATTGAATATTATATATGTTTTCAGCTATAAACTCATCTGTTTCACTTATACTATCATAACGAGCAATATTAATAAGCGACAAAGGCACATGTAGTGATTTTTGCTCAACTAAAGCAGAGTAACCTAAGTCATAGAACTCCTCAGAGCGCATCGTCATTAATGCTTTTTGCTGGTGGTAAGCATTTATGTAGTGTTTGTTCTCGATCATTTTCTGTTTCCACGCATCTGTAAGTATAGAAATTGAATATTCGCGCGGAACAAAAATTAGCGACACATTTCTACACCCCTGACCATAACGAAGAAAAACATCGTTCCATAATGCTAACAACTCTTGCTCACTCTCCTTGCCCGAAACAACCGCCATAGATGTTCTACTACCTCGCATTATAGATGGTTTACCGCTGAAATTATATTCAAAATAGCGATTAGAATTATTGCTACCTGTTGCTATTATCATATCTACCTTCTGCCCTACATATTCTTCAATTTTAATTGAAGAAGTGCATGTGTTTAGAAGATTGATAAGCCAACGCATGGTATAACTATCTTTCGACGAATATTTCACATATATTTTCACACCACATAATATACAATACAACACATCTGCAAATCCAACAAACGGAATGTTTCCTGCCATTATTAGTGCCACACTCTTATCTGAGCAATTTTTATAATGGTATCTTTTAGCAAATTCCACAAGCTGTTGCTCACTCAACATCTCAGAACGTATAGCTTTAAGCGAGTCGTTTATGTTCTCCTTATCAAACCACTCGTTGTCGTGATAAGCTTTTTCTATAAGCTCCTCCGACATTGACTCTTTATCAAGAATAGCAGAAAGACGCAATAGCAGATCTATATTAAACATCTTGACTATCTTTAAACATATCTAAAACCAATGCCAAATCATCTGGGGTGTCTATTGCATAAGATTTCACATTTGTGATAGCTGTTTTTATCTTGTACCCATTTTCTAACCAACGCAATTGCTCCAAAGATTCGCATTTCTCTAGATCACCTGCCTCAAGAAGTGTTATGTCTTTAAGCACACTACTTCTATATCCATACAAACCGATATGCTTATAATAGGTACGCGAACTCTGCCACATAGATTTATCTGTTCCGCGTAAGAAAGGAATAGGACTACGACTGAAATACAAAGCAAAGTTATCTGCCGACAAAACCACTTTAGGTGAATTTTCATTGAATATGTCTTCTCCCTCTCCAAAAGGTTTTACTAGTGTGGCTATCTCACACGCCTTATCATCAAAACATTTTACAAGTGATTCGAGCTGTGATATATCAACAAACGGCTCATCACCTTGCAGATTAACCACAATATCAAAGGTTATACCAAAAAGCTCTTCCGCTTTCTGTAAAGCCTCTCTGCAACGATCTGTCCCACTACGATGATTCACCGATGTCATCACAACATTACCTCCAAAGCTCAAAACATTTTTTTCTATACGATGGTCATCCGTTGCCACAACCGTATATTTAAAGCAACTTTCAGCTTTATGATATACCCTTTCGATCATTGTTTTTCCAAAAATATCGACCAATGGTTTGCCCTCAAACCGTGTTGAGGCATAACGTGCAGGGATTATTGCAATAATATTTTTCATAATCAACAAATATTTTTTTTACAAAGATAATTTTTTTACCTTTGTGTCGGTAACAGAATATCTAAGAAACTGTTTATATTTTCTTATTTTGTTATTTAGAAGTTGTTTTAAGTTAAAAGAACTAGATTAGTAAATTTAAACAGCATCTAAAACACATCCTTTTTTTGTGTCGATTCATTTGAGTATGGTTTTTGCTATACTACCTTAGCATCTCACAAATAGAGTATCTTAAAAAAATCCAAAACATCATACAACAGTCATAAAACATTATGCAAGAGAGAGAAATTTTAGAGAAAAAAACGATCTTAAACCTTCGGGTTATAGCCAAAGAGCTAGGAATTAAGAGAGTTGAATCTTATAAAAAAGATCAATTAATTGATCTAATTGAGAAAAGCGTTACGCCAACACCTGCGCCTGCACCTATGCCAGAACCTACACCATCAAAGCATAATCCACAGGAAACAAGCACAATGCCAAGTGGTATAAAAATGGCTATCGAAAGAAACGCTCGTGCGAAAGAGCATAAAAAAAGAGTTTTAAAAGGAGTTGAGGCAACCACTACTATGCAAAAGGTAGCCACAGCGCCTAACGAAGAAATAGGAGAAAACACTTTAGCCCTAGAAGACAAACCTACTACCACAGAAGATAAATCAATCTCTTCTCCCGTAGTAGAACCTACTACCGACATAGCAGTTCAACCGAAATCATCAAATGCAACTGAAATAATAAAAAAACGTAGAGATAGGATCCCGGCAGCCATCAAACATGCGAAAGAGGGCAACCCTTTCAATCATAAAGACAAATCAGAACTCGCTGTAAAACCTACTCAGCAAACCATAGATTTTGATCAATCTCAAAATTCCGAAGCGGTAACTACCGACAACATCCAACCTCCCAAAAGAGAGTTCAAAGCGAAACAACCGCACCCTCAACAACCTCAAGCATCAACACCACCACTTGAGAAAGAACAACCACAAAGCCCTTCTACACAAACCACATCCGAAAATATTCAAAGAAAAGAAGAGCCTAAAAAAACTCAAGCTCACGACGACTACTTTGGAGTAGTACAAAGCGTTGGAGTGTTAGAGGTGCTAAGTGATGGCTATGGTTTCCTTCGTTCATCAGACTACAACTATCTCAACTCTCCCGATGATGTTTATGTTTCACCCTCACAAATACGCACCTACGGTCTAAAACAAGGCGACACAGTGTTCGGAGAAATTCGTCCACCCAAAGATGGAGAAAAATACTTTCCTCTTGTAAAAGTATTGAAGATCAATGGTCTTCAGCCTGAAGATCTACGCGACAGAGTGATGTTTGAATACCTCACTCCTCTATTCCCGGAAACCAAATTCAATATCACAGACAAAGGACACAACAATCTATCGACTAGGGTTGTCGATATGTTTGCACCAATAGGCAAAGGACAAAGAGCACTCATAGTGGCACAACCCAAAACAGGTAAGACAATGCTACTTAAAGCCATTGCCAATGCTATTGCCGACAATCACCCTGAAGTCTATATGATAGTGCTTCTTATCGACGAACGTCCGGAAGAGGTCACAGACATGCAACGTAGCGTTAAAGCCGAGGTGGTGGCATCAACATTCGACGAACAAGCATCGCGACATGTAAAGGTGGCTGAGATGATACTTGAAAAGTCAAAACGTCTAGTTGAATGCGGACACGATGTTGTGATTCTTCTCGACTCAATCACTCGTTTAGCACGCGCCTACAACACCGTTCAACCTGCATCTGGCAAGGTGCTTTCTGGTGGTGTTGATGCCAACGCTTTGCACAAACCAAAACGTTTCTTCGGAGCAGCGCGTAACACTGAGGAG
>JAVVZN010000022.1:0-11504 GCA_036650555.1 Rikenellaceae bacterium | reverse complement strand
CCATGGTTTAATCTATGCCGACAAACCGCCTCTCTATTTTTGGTTTATTATGCTATCAAAAATTCTATTTGGATCATACCAACCATGGATCATAGGGCTACTGAGCATAGTGCCTGCAATAGGGATCATAATGGTTATGGACAAATGGCTCGCCATGGAGAAGATAAAACATAATCTTTGGGCTTCCAATTTGATGTTGATCACATCTGGAATTTTTCTTGGTGGCATTTTAGTGCTTAGGATGGATGTTTTAATGGCATTTTTCATCACCCTTTCACTCTACACATTTTATAAGATCTACACAAAGAAAGACAAGCCATACGACAAATGGCTACTGCCGATATACATCTTTTTAGGAATATTCACCAAAGGGGCAATGGGGTTTCTGACACCAATCATGTCGATTGTTGGTTTTCTGATTATCAAAAAAGAGATACGCCATTTTGGGCATTATTTTGGACTCAAGCAATGGGGAATATTAATAGGATTATGTTTGGTGTGGTTCTCACTAGTGTATGTTGATGGCGGCAGCGAGTATTTAAACAACATTCTATTCAAACAGACTGTTGGACGCGGAATAAACTCATTTCACCATAAAGAACCATTCTATTACTACCTACCGCGCATCATATTTACATTTGCACCATGGTCGCTATTATATCTATCTACACTAATAAAGGGGGCATGGAGACACAATTTCAGTACAGATATTGAGAAATTCTTCATCACAATTATTGTTGTGAATTTTGTGATGCTATCACTCATTAGTTCAAAACTCGACATCTACCTCGTTCCGATCTACCCTTTTGTTGCCTACCTAACCTCGATGTTGCTTATGCGCAACAAGCCATCCGCGCTCATCATAACTTGCATCGCTATACCAGCAGTTGTGGTTGCATTGATATTCCCTGCATCATACATGCTAAAAGAAATGATCCCCTACAAGTATCAAAGTTTAACCATAATCCGCATTGGGCTATTTGTGGTTTCAGCAGGAGGTGTTGCAGCAATAGTCTATCTATGGAAAAGAGAGATAAATGGCGCTATTTCAGCTATTTCGCTAGGGCTACTCGGAATGTTATTCATTGCGTCATTCGACATAGAACAATTTGGAAAGTATATAGGATACAAAGAGATGGCAAATGTGGCTAAAAAGATTGCCACAGAAAACATGACAGAGAATTATGCCTACTATAAATTTGTGAATGCACCCAATATGGATGTATATATTGGACAACAACTAAAAGAGATGGAAACAGTGCAACAACTCGACTCGCTGAGTCAAATATCCGAAAAAACAATCTTATTTATTCGTGGTCATGAGATACGCGATGAAAAAGTTCTCTCTCTTTGGCTGACAAACCGTACAGAGAGCTACACATGTGGTGACTACAAAATTTTCATTATTGGAAAAGGACAATAAGAAGCTGTTTTAATACTCCACATAAAACATTATTGCACTGCATTTTTTGTAGCCTTCCAACCAATCATCAGATTACGCACATAAACAATCACCCCAGTAGACTGTCCTAAAATCAACACTGGGTCGCGCCTTATCAATGCGTATGCGATAATAAGCAACGACCCCGATAAGCTAATGATCCAGAATGTTTTTGGAAGAATAGATTCACCTAGGCGACGCGAATATAGCCACTGATAAATAAAACGCAGAGTAAATGTAAATTGTCCTAATGTGCCAAATAGGATAAGCCATAGAGGTATATGTTTTTGTTCAAAGAGGTGAGCAATAGTATCGCGCCAATCCATTAACAAAAAGGCAACAGCCACAGGCGGAATATACAAAAACAAAATACGAAATATTGTATTGAATTTGTCCCACGCACCTTTGCTACGCAAATTCCAGATGTAAATATAATATGAGATTAGTTGCCCTACGATAATAGCAAAGTCGTGTCGAAGCCATCCGTAAAGACAAAGCATGAAAGAGGCAATCATGCTTAACTTCCAAAAAATAGTTGGAGAAAGCACTTTTTTAGCACGTTCTGAGGCAATCCACTGTATGATCAGCCGCCCTGAGAAAAGAAGTTGTGCTAAAAAACCTACTCCATAAATTAGGTATTGATTCATAAATCAGTGCTCTTAACTGTGTAATTTATATAACGATGTTTCATCCAACGATAAGCAAAACAATCTTTGAAAGGACCCACAAGTCGATTAAAAAGATGGTATTTAGAAACACCTGCCACACGTGGAAAATGACGCACTGGAATTTGCATCACACACCCACCCTCTTGTAGTTGTATTAATGCTGAAAGGAAACGGTGCATACCAGTAAAGAAAGGTATGCGTTTAGCGTAGTCAGTGCGCAACACTTTCAGCGGACACCCGGTATCAATGGCTCCATCGTGAGTCATCATGCGGCGAAATCCATTTGCTATCTTCGACGACATCTTTTTCACAAACGAGTCTTTACGACCTGTTCTAATTCCCGTTACCATACTGAACTGATCTGCATGTTCCAATAAAAGGTTAAAATCCTCTGGTGTCGTTTGCAAGTCAGCATCTATATATCCAACATATTTCGACTCGGCATAATCAATGCCTGCCTTCAGTGCGGCACTCAATCCACAATTATGCAGAAACGAGATATAAAACATATCACTTCGACGAGCACACAACTCGCTAATCAATTGCTCACTACGATCTTTCGATCCATCATTCACAAACAAAACACAACTTTTCTTTTTTGCCTTTAGAAGAAACGAGCCTAACTCTATTTCCAACCGCTCAATATTATCCTCCTCATTATACAAGGGAACAATTATTGTAAAATCGTAATCTGAACTTTTATTCATTACCAAATATTATTTACTTCTTAGAAGCTGCTTAAATTTGTTATCGAAGTTATTTTAGAGCTATTTTTGTTCTAGTTTTTGTTCTGAAAATCCAATTTTAGCGAGCGAAAACTGGGACAAAAAGAGCCGAAAAGAATGAAATTAATAAATTTAAAACAGCTTCTTAATATTATTGTGCGGCAAATTTAAATAAAATAAGGTATGATTATTACAAGAGTGGCGAAAGATACCAGCAGATGAGTTGTATGGACCAATTACAAATAAAAAGGATGCCTTATTTTGTAAGACATCCTTTTTATCTAAATATATTATTTATGCCTATTTGCTTAGGGCAGTAATCATGCTTTTTGCTGTTGCAACATTCTCACCTGCTGTTACTTTAGTGTAATTTTCTATTGCTTTAGCTTTATTTTCTTTTGATTGATAAGCTGCTCCAAGGAAGAAATATACATTTGATTTAGCTTCTGGTGTTGTTTGCGCTGCTGCTGCTGCGTCGGCATATTTTATTACATCGTCAAATTTTTTCATGTTGTTTGCAGCTTGTATTCTCAACATTGATGCTTGCGCATTTTGAGGATCTATCTCTGCAATTTTATCAAGGTTTGCTGTAACCTCAGCATAGTTATTATCGGTGGTTGCTTTCACAGCTGCCACTAAATAACTAGATGCAAATGCTGCTTTTGCCTCTGTTGCTGCAGACGCATATTTTGCATTAGATGCACCTAAGGCAATGATAGCTTTGTAGATTTCGGTTGCCTTTTCAGCATTGCCAGCCTCGCCATAGTATTGAGCTGCTAACAAAGCATTTTTAGTATTTTTATCATTTTCCAAATATGCTTTATTGAACATATCGGCTGCTTCGGCAAGTTGTTTTGCCTTTACAAATGCTGTTCCTTTTGCAACATAGATGTTTGCAACCATGGCTTTTGCTCTTGCCTTCATTGGTGATGAAGTGCTCGTTGCTAATTTGTCAGCATCTAAAAACATATTAAGAGCCTCATCAAATTTGCCTTTTTGTGCATCTGCAATACCTGCATTTAAATATGAATTAATTAAGAACTTTTGTGAATTTTGTAATGTTTCAGCAACATCTTCTCCTGATTTTTCAGCCATTGAAATGGTTTCAACAAATAGAGGAATTGCCGATACGAAATCTTTTGCATTGAATTTTTCTGCTGCTGCATTAAACTTTTCAGTTACTTCTGCTGCTGTTTGCGCTGAAGCGACACTTACTGCGCAAATGGCAATCGCCGTTGTAAATAGTAATTTAATTCTTTTCATTGTATTTTTATGTTATAATTAGTTCTAGATTATTTATAAATGCAAATATAGATAAAAATTGTTAAAATAAACAATAATTATCTATTAAAATTTGCAAAAATATGATTTTTAGTATCTAAAAACGGCTATGAAGTTTGTATTTAATATACCAATTTGATGTTATCAATCCAAAATTTACTACCAACAGATCCAATGTAGGCCCCACCAAAACCAGATGTGAATCGTAGAATAATATGAGTAGGGGTGGTTGAGGCATCTGCCCAACCTATCTCATTTATAGGTTTCACTTCACCCTTGGAATTTTTACAATACCATTGATTTTCTCCTATAACAAGATTTTCAAACGGTTTAAAGTCGGCTCTTTTTGTTATATCGCCATAACGAAGATCCATTCGGTAACCATTATGCCACGCCTCTTGCTTATGATCGAATCTATGCCATGCTGTTGCCACTCGTTTTGCATATAGGTTTCCTTCTGCATCTTCCCAACGCTGCTGAAGAATAATCACAGCCTCAGCCGCATTTTGACCAGGGAGATCTTTCTGACGAGAAAAGCCAGTTGCTATAATACGCGGCCCTTTGGGATCAACTTTATAGTCGAACATTAATGCTTTTGGACGTTTTGTGTAAGGTATCCCTGTCATAAGTTTTGCCTGTGGATTTTTTGTGTCACGCACTGGCTCATTCACTTCTCCCAGAAATATTGTTCCTGTGGCAAGCACTGAGATATTTATTACTCCGAGCACCTTGACATTCTCCATTACTGTCTCTAGGCGTGCACACTGACCATCGCCACGTGGCTCCGGAAACACCGAAATACTAGCTTTATTTATTCCGCTTACACGCGCATAGACTGTTGATGTTGCCCAACGCGATTCATGCGGAACATAGGCAGTGTTTTCAGGTAAAGTGCCTTTAGGGGCTATCTCATACAATGTTTTTGTTTTACCTCCTATCACAAATGACTCTTTGACAGTACGTTCTAACCATGAATTCATGTCACCATATTCTACCGGCTCAATCTTCTCTTGAGCAGAAACATCTTTGGCCACTGAAAATATGAATAGTAGTGAAATTACTACTAATAATTGCTGCTTACATCTCATGAAAATCTATATTTTGTAATTCCAATCTGTCAAAGCTTTCGACCAGTTATCCTCTACAATTTTACGAGTTGATGGAGCATAGTCGTAACTATTTTTCTTATAACCTTTTTTCTTACCAACATACTTTTCCATTGCAGGAAGAGCATCTTCAAATCCTTTTAACGATAACGTATTGTAAATACGCTTTGTTGCCTCTATTGGATCAGATTCAAAATCTTCAAATTTGATCTCTATAAGATTTCCTTTCGGAATAAGATGTTTTTGTGATTGATATTGATCGTAAAGTTTACTGTATGCAGTTATGAAATTCGATTCAATCTCTTCATTAGTGATGTCTTGCAGTTTCAGAGGTTGGATTGTGCTTGTGAAGAAACTTTTTGTAGATTCAAAAACTGTATAAGGATTTCGCATCAAAAAGATAAATTTTGCATTTGGAAACATCTCTACAAGCTCCGCAACACGCCCTGTATGAGGAGGATTCTTCGACAAATAACGCTCTCCACCGCTATTGTAAAGCGAAATTTTAATAAGCTTTAAGAATGTTTTGCGAAACACATTTTTCTCCTCTTCGCTCTGTCCTTTCATAAGCAAATAACGATCGCAATACTCCATCATTTTCTTAGGGAAAAACCAAAAATTATAATAGGAGTATGGCATCATAGCCGAAAGTGCAAACTCCTCCTCTTGTGGAAGATTTGGGTTCAACTCTAGATTGTCGGTTGGACGTTTGTCGGGCATGATCTTACCCATGATAGGTTTGAACATTTTTTGACCAAACAACATGGCGTGAGGAAACACAGTTTGGTAGGTGGTGGTGTAGCCAAACTGCTTATCACATGATAGTACATTATGAACGAAGGTGGTGCCACTACGCCAGTGACCAAGCACGAAAACTGGGTCGTTAGCAAGCGGTTTACTCTCCAACAATTTTTTATAACGATAGCTTTCAATAAAATGAACAGTTGATAATATTCCACAGATTGCTTTTGTCAAATAATATTTCTGACGATAACCTTTATCAATTTTCTGTCCTTTAGCTATGGCTTTAAACGTGCCCCACGATGCACCTATAAGTGTGTTTATAGGTAGTTTATCAAATTCAAGTTTCATCGTTTAGAGTGTGTTTATGAAGTTTTCGGTGAAAGTGGAAATATTTTCCAGCTTTATCTCTTCTCCTCCTTTCGGTGCAACTCCAACAGCTATATATCCTTGCGCAGCAATTTTCGCGCACACTGCATTCACTTCTATATCAGATAGAGATTTAACATCAACGACAACGGCAAATTTACCTATATCAAACAGCTTACGTTCAATTGTATATGCCACCTCTTCAGCAGTTTTTCCCGACAAAATCAATGCTTTGCCATCTTGATCTAAACGTGATACGCGCTCTGATGATTCAACTATTGATTTTCCACTACGCATAGCATCTATATCTTTTGTTGATATGGCAGTTGAAAGATCTTTGTTATCAACTTTTCCTATAATCATCCCAACAGCAGAGGTGTTGTTTGTGATAGGATCTATAAGGATGAACGAACCGCAAGTTTTATTCTCTTTGTATGTGTCGAAAAGCAGTGGCTTACTTGTTGTGAACACCACTTTGCCAATCTCATTTAGCTTCAGCAATTCGGTTTTTGAATGCTCCATAGTGTTTACATCGACTTTGTAACGAATAGAGTCAATACGCGCACGAGTAGTTTGTGTGGTGTGTTTAAGGAAGAACGATTTATCAACATCCATCTCAGCCTCATCCATCCACACCAACATTGCCTCGAAATTACGATCTATCATTGGTTGGTCGTTAGGATGAACCAACATCTCACCGCGTGAAAGGTCGATCTCATCTTCCAATGTGATTGTAACAGATTCTGACGCGAATGCAAGATCTTTTTCACCTTCGTAAACATGTATGCCTTTGACCTTCGATGTTTTTCCTGAAGGGATAGCCATCACTGTGTCGCCTTTATGCACCACACCCGATGCCACTCTTCCAGAGAAACCTCTGAAATCGAGATTAGGACGCAACACATATTGAACAGGGTAACGGAATGTTTTGAAGTTGTTGTCAGATACCACCTCCACTTTTTCTAGAAAATCAAGAAGTGATTGACCTTTATACCAACTCATATTTTCAGATAGATCAACCACATTATCGCCATTTAAAGCCGACAAAGGAATTGGGGTTATATCTGGGATTTCGAGCGGTGCGGCAAACGACATGTAGTCGGCAACTATTTTATTGAAAACGGCCTCATCGTAATTTACTAAGTCCATTTTGTTTACTGCAAGCACCACATGTTTAATGCCTAGTAAAGAGACTAGGTAGGTGTGGCGACGAGTTTGTGTGATCACACCTGTGCGAGCATCAACCAAAATAATAGCTAGATTGGCAGTTGAACCACCTGTGATCATGTTTCGAGTGTACTGTTCGTGACCGGGAGTGTCGGCAATAATGAATTTACGACTATTAGTGGAGAAATAACGATACGCCACATCAATAGTGATACCTTGCTCACGTTCGGCCTTCAACCCATCGAGTAGTAGAGCATAGTCAATGTGTTCACCAGCATTACCAACCCTCTTACTATCACGCTCCAAAGCATCAAGTTGATCTTCGTACAACTTCTTACTATCGAATAATAGACGTCCGATAAGTGTTGATTTTCCATCATCAACCGATCCAGCAGTTAGCAAACGTAGCAGATCTTTTTTCTCGTCACGATCGAGAAACTCTTTTATATTTATATTGTTCATATTATATGTAGGTTAAATTGCTATTGCGCAATGTTATGTGATAATAAAAGCACAGTAAAATGATGCCTTTTAAAAATAACCTTCGCGTTTTTTCTGCTCCATGCTACCATCTTGGTCGAAGTCGATAACACGTGTGGTACGTTCACTTTTGGTTGTTGTCATCATCTCCTCAACGATCTTTTCAATAGTGTCAGCCTCTGAACGAACAGCTCCTGTGAGAGGGTAACAGCCTAGTGTTCTAAATCTGACCATCTCCATTTTTGCTCTTTTACGCATCTCTTCAGGCATACGATCATCATCAACCATTATAAGGTTGCCATCGGTTTCAACCACTGGACGCTCCTTAGCAAAATATAAAGGGACGATAGGAATATTCTCCAAACGAA
Organism: Rikenellaceae bacterium; assembly: GCA_036650555.1. Classification (GTDB taxonomy): domain Bacteria; phylum Bacteroidota; class Bacteroidia; order Bacteroidales; family Rikenellaceae; genus CAMQVM01. The sequence continues at coordinate 3,158 of JAVVZN010000022.1, read as the reverse complement.
TATATTGCCATATATCTAGCTCTGTCCAGTTTGAGAGAGGAAAAACACGAATAGATTCGCCTTTATGCACGCGCGCATTGTAAATATTCCACAGTTCTGGACGTTGGTTTTTAGGATCCCATTGATGAAAACGATCACGGAAAGAGTAGATACGCTCTTTGGCACGCGATTTTTCTTCATCACGACGTGCTCCACCAAATGCAGCATCGAATTTATATTTGTCGAGTGCAGCAAGCAATGCTTGAGTTTTCATTATATCGGTATGCACCTTACTACCATGCGTAAATGGCCCTACGCCTGCTTTAAATGCTGCCATGTTTGATTCAACTATCAAGTTCCAACCGAATTTTTTGGCATATTCGTCACGGAAAGAGATCATCTCTTTAAACTTCCATTTGCTATCAATGTGCATCAACGGAAAAGGAACTTTTCCGGGAGCAAAACCTTTTTCTGACAACCTAACAATCACCGAAGAGTCTTTACCAATAGAGTAAAGCATAACTGGATTTTCAAATTCGGCAACAACCTCACGGATAATGTGGATTGCCTCCGATTCCAACTCTTTTAAATGGCTTAACTTGTATTGTTCCATTATATTGTATTATTTATTGTTACTAATTGTTATTCTTGGGAGCACTATTTTAAGTAACATAGCAACCGATTCTTCCAACTTTAATTTTGAGGTATCAATTGAAAGTGTAGGATTTTGGGGAGCATCGAATGGCGATGAGATACCTGTGAACTCTTTTATCTCGCCACGGCGCGCTTTCTCATATAATCCTTTTATATCACGCTGCTCACACACTTCAATCGGTGTGCTGACAAACACCTCCATAAAATTTTCTTCGCCTATTATCTTCTTTGCCATATCACGAATTGCGTCGGTAGGGCTGATAAAAGCAGCAATAGTGATCACACCGCTATCAACAAACAACTTCGACACCTCGGCAATACGCCGTATGTTTTCCAAACGATCTTCTTCAGAAAACGTAAGATTTTTATTTATTCCAGAACGGATATTATCACCATCAAGAAGTCGGCATAAAAAACCTCTGGCATGCAATTCTTTTTCAAGCGCAATAGATAACGTACTCTTTCCAGAGCCAGATAATCCAGTAAACCATATCATAACTGAACGCTGATTCAGTAGTTTTTCCCGATCTTCACGAAGAAGCATTTTATCGAAGACAGGATGTATTTCCAGTTTATTCATTTGTGTAGTACATTAACAATCATCAGATTACGCATTAGCTATCTAAAATTTCCAAAATAATGGGATGACAAAAAGAGAGATAATAAGCGTAATTATATTCATTGGTATTCCGATGCGAAGATAGTCCTTAAATTTATAACCACCAATACCCTGAACAATTAGATTTGTTTGATAACCTATCGGAGTGGAGAAACTAGCCGATGCAGCAACACAAATTGCAATGAAAAATGGATATGGACTGACACCCAATCGCTCTGCAACTGCTATTGATATTGGAAAGCACAATGCAGCGGCGGCGTTGTTTGTAATTATTTCTGTGAAGAGCATTGTTATGACGAGCACTGAAAACAACGCTCCATATGCACCATAATTTTTTGACACCTCAATTATGACGCTGGCAATTGAGTCGGCAATTCCAGAGTTCATCATCGCTTTGCTGATGGCAAAAGCAGCAGCAATAGCAATCAAAACATCCCAACTAACATATTTTGTGTATTTCTTTGCAGGAAATAATTTTGTCCATGCCATCACCACCATTGTTATGGCAGAGAAGAAGAACATGTCGTAGACTTTGCCATCGGACGAGGGGATGTGCTCACCAAATGTGGCACCCACAATCATAAATAGCAGCAATCCGATTGCAAACCAACGACGGCGTTTGTTTTCGGGTAATTTGAAATCATCAATCTCAGAGATCATATAAAAACCACTCGACTGACCCCATAACTGAGAGAAATCATTGTCGGCAATAAGAACGAATGTGTCGCCATCGCCTATGATATGAGAATCAAGATCGACAGTGACACGCTCACCATTACGATGCACAGCCATCACAACAGCACCATAGTGTTTGAAAAAATCAAAATCTTTTAATGTGCGCCCCATACCTGGAAAACGCGGAGCAACCACAACTTCTATCTGTTTTACTGCTTTCTTTGCAAATTGTTTTGCCTCACCTGTGCTCAGACACACAAGTTCAATATTTTCGCTGTTTAAAAGATATTCTACACTATCAGATTTACCCGCGAGAACGAGTATGTCACCTTGTTCTATATCAATGGTGCGCCCTTCGGTTATAATAAATTCGTCGTTACGCTTTATGCTACGAACCTCCATCATAGGAAGATCCATGAATTTGTTACGACGCACTTTTGTGCCAATGAGCTTGCTCCCCTCTGGAACCACAACATCGTAGTAATACTCTTTTGTCGATCCTTTGCCGAGGTCTTTTTTTAATATTCTATCGCCTGGAAGCAATTTGTTTGCAAAGATGATAAGGTAGGCTATCTCTACCACAGCAATTATAACTCCAACTTTACCTATCTCAAACATTGAAAGCCCTTTGTAGCCAGCATCTATCATCATGCCGTGAACAACAAGGTTTGTTGATGTTCCAATCAGTGTACATATACCTCCTAGGATTGTGGCGTAAGAGAGAGGAATAAGAAATTTTGTGGCAGGCAAATTCATTTTGTCTGCCCATTTTTTGATTATCGGAGCAAAAATTATCACCACCGCAGTGTTATTCAAAAAAGCCGATATGAATGCTATTGAAGGCAACATACGCGTGAGGGTGAGCGGTATTGTTGTTTTTCGCGTTGGGAGAATCTTATTTATGAAATAGTTTAGTCCTCCAGACTGACGTATTCCTTCACTGACCAAAAATAGTATGGCAACAGTAATCATACCTTTGTTACTGAAACCAGCTATTGCCTCATGTGAAGAGATTATTCCGGCAACTAAAAATAAGATGACCACAGACAATAGCGTCAAGCCTGGACGCATTTTATCAAAGGCGAGGATAAAAAGCATAAAGACTATAACAATCAGAACAAATACAGCACTAAAACTCATTATCTTGCAATAAAATGGGGGTTCAACAAATTTTCTTTATTATAAGTAAGTGGTTTTCCACTCTCTTTATCTACTAATAATTTTCCTGCTG
>JAVVZN010000021.1:0-11742 GCA_036650555.1 Rikenellaceae bacterium | reverse complement strand
CTCCATTTCAAAGTCGGCATAATTTCTCAAGCCACGCACTATATGATGTATATTATTTTTTGCACAGAAATCAACCGTCAATGAGTCGTAATTTACCACTCTCACTCTTTCCTCATTTTCAAACACTTTTTCGATAAGTGTTATCCTGTTTGGCACCGACAAGAATCCTTGTTTAAAAATATTACAACCTATACCTACCACAACCTCATCAAAAAATGATAGTGCTTGCCGCACGATCTGCTCATGCGCCAGAGTAAATGGATCGAATGATCCGGGAAAAAGAATGACTTTTTTAGAAGACATAAAAATAACTATTGAAATATCATGATCAACAGCAGTATAGACAACTGAAGTATCGGTTATTCTACTACTTCAGCCGCGTGCTCTTTATAAAAATCATATAACCCATCGGGCATATCAGCCTCAACAACAAGAGCATCTGGATATATATCTTGAATTATCTCATCGCATGCCGGAACGGTGACCTCCACGCCACTGAAATTCACTATGAAAACAGGGTTGTTCTCATATTCGATATATTTTAATATCTCTCCTTTTCGATGAGAATTAAGATCGAACATGGTGTAGCCAACTAAATCATCATAAAAAATATCATCGTCGTCGTCGGCATTCTCCGTGCAACTCTCAGCTTGCTCCACAAATAGTTGATAACCAATAAATTCAGAGATACGCAGTTCAGATTCCAAATCTTGAAACACCGCCACTGCTTTGTCGTTACCACGCCTAGTGAACGATAGAAAAAACAAAGGAACCGTTAGTTCATCACATATGATGAACAACGGTTCCTTTAGATCTACACTCTCTGGAAAATTGTCAAATAAACGCAAAACTACCTCTCCTCCAGCTCCGTAGAGCTTCGCAATGCGGGCAACTGGTGTTAATGAGTTTTGATTTGTCATTTTACAATAAATTTCCGCTATGTGTACACTTTAACTACTCAGCAGCAACTTCAGCCGCAGCTGCAGGTTCTGTGGCAGGTTCTTCTGCTGCTGTTTGAGCAGCAGCCTCAGCCTCAGCAGCTTTTTTAGCAGCCTCAATAACAGCTTTCTTAGCAGCTACAACTTCAGCTTTAGCAGCTTTGATTTGAGATTCTCTCTCTAATCTTGCAGCAGCTTCTTTAGATTTTGCAGAGTCAAGTGATTTGATTGCAGTATCAACTTTTGCAGTTTTCGCAGTTTTCCATGCAGCAAAACGTTCCTTTGCTACTTCGTCTGTGAAAGCACCTTTTCTAACACCACCTTCAAGGTGTTTCATTACAAGAACACCTTCGTTTGATAAGATTGTTCTTACAGTGTCGGTTGGTTGAGCGCCTTTGTTTAACCATCCTAGAGCTTTTTCAAATTCTAAGGTGATTGAAGCAGGATTAGTGTTCGGATTGTAAGTTCCAATCTTCTCAATAAATTTACCATCACGTGGTGCTCTGCCGTCAGCTACGACAATATGATAAAAAGCATAATTCTTTTTACCGTGACGAGCTAGTCTGATTTTTACAGCCATTGTTTGTCTGTTTAAAGTTTATAATTAAATAATTAGGCCACTCAATATCATGGATTAATGAAATAATACATATTCCGCCCATGATTTAAGCGTTGCAAAGATACTTATTATTTTTTGTTCTACCAAAATTTGTTAAGTAATAACTATTGTTGTCTGGTTAAAAATTATGCCTTACCTTAATACGAAACCCAAGAAACTACTTTCGGCAGGTGAGCATTGTTATAGTTCAAAATCTGTGAAATCTGCACCATTTCCGTGGAAAGTGATCCTACGGCACTTTTTCAGCGACGACTAATTATGCTAGAAACAAAAGTCAATCACATGATTACACACCACATTTCAAATTTTTATCGGGCAACAATATGTAACAATAGATACGTTCACATTTTAAATGGCAGCAAAATATATTTTGAGTATCGTATAATAAATAATGGTTTACTAGGTTTATATTATATTATAAGTACTTTTGTACTATGTTTCTGCTTTTACTGTTTGAAACACGAATTTTTTTTACCATGAAAATGAAATCATTTAAAATTGGAGATCTAACAATTTCAGTCCCAATCATACAAGGAGGGATGGGTGTAGGCATCTCACTATCGGGATTGGCATCAGCAGTGGCAACCGAAGGTGGTGTTGGAGTTATATCTTGCGCAGGATTAGGATTATTGTATCCTAGATCAGCTAAAGACTATTTTTCGTCATGTATTGCAGGGCTGAAAGAGGAGATACACAAAGCACGCGCCAAAACAAGCGGCACAATTGGTGTTAATATTATGGTTGTCTTAAGCAATTTCTCCGATATGGTCAAGACTTCTATTGCTGAGAAGGTTGATATCATATTCTCAGGCGCTGGACTACCTCTCGACCTACCCGGTTATCTTCAGAAAGACAGCACTACCAAACTAGTGCCTATTGTTTCGTCGGCTCGCGCAGCAAGACTTATCTGCGACAAGTGGATGGCAAACTACAACTATCTACCCGATGCAATTGTGGTTGAAGGACCTAAAGCTGGTGGTCACTTAGGATATAAACTAACACAAATCAACGATGAAAAATTCTCTTTGGAGAGTGTAGTTCCTGAGGTTGTTGCTCAGATTAAGATCTACGAAGAGAAATATTCACGTAAAATCCCTATCATAGCCGCAGGTGGGTTGATGACAGGAGAAGACATCTACAAAATTTTAGAACTAGGTGCTACTGCTGTTCAATTGGGGAGTAAGTTTGTGACTACCACCGAATGTGACGCAGCAATGGAGTTCAAAGAGACATATTTAAAATCAACAAAGAGCGATATTGAGATAATAAATAGCCCCGTTGGAATGCCTGGACGTGCCATAAATGGCGAATTTATAGAACGTGTGAAAGAAGGCAAAACAAAGCCTAAAAATTGTCCATTCAACTGCATAAAGAGTTGCGACCACACAAAAAGTGCTTATTGTATAATACTAGCTCTTTTCAATGCCGCAAAAGGAAATCTAAAACGTGGCTACGCTTTTGCAGGTTCAAATGCCTACTTATCTGAGAAGATCACAAGCGTAAAAGAAACTATTGACGCTTTGAAAAACGAATACGATAACTACTCCAACAAAATGGAATTAAAAAAATAATCGACTCCTAGTCGTTCATAAAAAAAACGCAGACTATCTAAAGTCTGCGTTTTTTTGTTGCTACTATCCGGTAAGATTTTACTGTTGTCCGGTTAAAATGTGACTTAGAATTTTTTATCTGAGCCATCGTGAACTCTACCTATCGCTCTACGATTTGCACCTTGTGTTTTAGTAAGATTATCGCCTAAGTCTTCTCTTGCCTCACGCGCCATGGTTTCAAGACGCTCAGCAATTTCGGGGTATTGGCTTATCACATTCCACCTCTCTCCTGGATCACGTCTAAGATCTATTAACAACTTCTCTTCCAGTTTATAGTATTCATCCACCACTCCAGGCTTACCATCGTTTGCTGGGAGGTGGCGTTCGTAGGTGCGATAGGTGTGCGGAAAGATTAGTTTGTAGCTTCCATCTGTCACTGCCTCTAGATCATTTGCACGATAATAATAGTAAAACGATTTCCGAGGATTTGCATCTTTCTCTTGTTTTAATAATGGCATAATATTTACGCCATCTATCTTATGAGCAGGTAGTCTTGCAGAACATATCGACGCAAGTGTAGGAAGAATATCAATGGACGATGATAGTTTATTGCATATTGCACCACTCTCTATCACCCCACGCCACTGCATCAAACATGGCACTCGTTGCCCACCTTCAAAGCTAGTGCCCTTACCCTCACGCAATCCGCCTGTGGTGCCTGCATGGTTGCCGTAGTTTAGCCACGGTCCATTGTCGGAGGTTACAATAACGAGAGTGTTGTCGTCGATATTCTCCTCTTTAAGTTTATTTAAGATAGTGCCAATGCTCCAATCTAGCTCCATCATAACATCGCCATACAAACCTTGCTCACTTTTTCCTTTAAACTTATCGGAAACAAAAAGCGGCACATGTGGCATTGGATGAGCAAGATATACAAAAAATGGCTTTTTCTTGTTCTTCTCAATAAACTCCACTGCACGATGTGTGAAATCGGTTGTAAAACGAGTTTGATCAGGATTATATTCAATGATGTTATCACCCTCGATCAATGGCAGATCTGGAAACTTCATAGTTGGATGATTTGGCCACATGTCGTTTGAATAAGGAATCCCATAGTATTCATCGAACCCATGGTGAGTTGGCAAAAATTGTTTTTGATCACCTAAATGCCATTTTCCATAGGCAGCAGTTGCATAGCCTTGCTCTCTTAACATCTCTGCAATAGTGAGTTCAGCATCGTTTATACCTGTTTTAGCGCCAGGTCCGGGGGCTCCTACCATACCCAATCTATTTGGGTAACAACCAGTCATTATTCCTGCTCTCGATGCACCGCTAACAGCTTGTGGAGAGTAGAAATGTGTGAACATCATGCCCTCAGCAGCCATCTTATTGATGTTGGGTGTGTTGAAACCAATCGCGCCATTACGTTGAATATCACCATTACCCATATCATCCATCAAAATAACAATCACATTAGGATGCTTTGTCGCAGCAGCATGTTTCGGCTTAGCAAATGCCCCATAAGTCACCCCACAAAAGCCAACCGACATTGCCACTACCTTAAAAAGCCTGTTATTTATATCTTCCATTATTTTGCATTTAGATAGTATATTCGTTAAAAAATATGAGCAGCAATTGCCTCTATGTTGTCTGATTTTCCCATTGTGTAGAAATGGATTACTGGGACACCGGCGGCTTTCAATTCTTGACATTGATTGATTGCCCACTCTATGCCTAAGGCGCGAATATCTTTGTTTGATTTATATTTTTCGATCTGGACGGCAAGTTTTTGAGGTATGTCTACGTGAAATATTTGAGGTAACATAGCTAGTTGGCTCTTGGTAGACATAGGTTTTATGCCTGGGATAATTGGAACTTTTATACCCTCTTTTCTGCAACGATCCACAAATCTAAAGAAATTGGTGTTGTCGAAAAACATTTGAGTGATTATGTAATCAGCACCTGCTGCCACCTTTTGTTTTAGATATGCAATATCCATGTCGATATTTGGCGATTCCAGATGCTTTTCAGGGTAGCCTGCCACACCAATACAGAAATTAGTTGGATGGGTTTGTTCTACTTCAGTGTCGATGTATTTGCCACTATTCATTGATATTATTTGGCTTACCAACTCAATGGCATGTAGATGTCCGTCGGGAACCCCTCTAAATATCTTCTCATCTTTCAGATTGTCACCTCTTAGCGCGAGGACATTGTCGATGCCTAGAAAACTAAGATCAATAAGTGCATCTTCAGTGTCGTATTTTGAGAACCCACCACATATCAGATGTGGAACCACCTCAATAGAATAACGAGCCATAAGCGCAGCAGCAATCGCCACAGTTCCTGGGCGCTTACTAGCTATGCGACGCTCTAAAAGACCATCGGCACGCTCAACATATTTCACATCTTCACGATGATAGGTTATGTTGATATATGCAGGATCGTAACGTTTTAGGTTGTCTACCGTTGCAAAGATAGATGTTATATCTTCACCTTTAAGTGGAGGCAATAATTCAAATGCAAATCTGCACTTTTTATCTTTTATTGCATTGTTTATTACTTCTATAATTCTCATTACTTTATTATGAAATATTTTGAATTTTCGTTTGCAAATATCATCGCCGATATAGATGAGGCTGGCGACATGGCAAAATTCTCGGTTAAGTGTGTTCCTACTATATTTTCTACATCAATAAAATTGAATACCTCACGTTTTAAAGAGTGATCTTTAAGACATGGATAACCAAACGCAGGGCGAATACCTTTATAATCACCTCTCAATAACCTGCCCCTATCAAACTGTTCATTAGAGTAGCCCCACAAATCTGTTCGTACAAGAAAATGAAGATACTCTGAGGCTGCCTCAACTAATCTATCGCATAGCAACTTTGCCATCAACACGCTATAACTATCATCGGCATAGCTTGCGGCAAGCTCCTCGGCTCCAAACACCGACAGAGTCATGAATCCTACATAATCATTTTTGGCGGCGACAAAATCGGCAAGCGACAAGTTTTCAGTAGCATTTCTATCAACACTACGTCCAACATTCAAGGCAAGATGTTGGTTGCCATCAGCAACGGTGATTGTTTCATCTCTACTTTCAGCATCGTACAATGCCACCACGCCTTTTATTTTTACCACGTTGCGCATCTTTTGCAACATTGCTAACGCATCATTATAAAGTTTACGAGCCTCAACACCTTTTTCTGGATGGTCGAATATCTGAGGTATGCGCCCTTTTATCTGCCATGCTGCAAAAAATGAAGTCCAGTTTATTAACTCTTCAACACGATCAAAATCTACATTATCAAATATTGTTTTACCTAATTTGTTCGGCTTTTTTATAGCACTAAAATCTAATATAGCATGTTTTTGGCGCGCCTCATCAATTGTCAGATCATTTTTTGATGCCTGCTCAGCTGCATATTTAGCTCTCAACACTTCGTGCATTGCCATCACGCTGGTGATTATCTCATCGCGCGCACTGCCAGTGATCTCCACTGCCAGTTTAGCACAAGAGGAGGCATCGGAGGTTTGTGCCACCACACTATTATATTTTGTTGCCAGCTTCACAGCTGTGTGTAATGGAGATGTTGTGGCTCCACCAACCAACACTGGGATTTTAATTCCCTCATGATTAAATAGCTCAAGTAGCGATGCCATCTCATCAAGAGATGGGGTGATAAGCCCACTCAAACACACTATCTTTGGATTATGCTGACGTATTGCTTTCACAATAGTTTCGGGAGGCGTCATAACGCCTAAGTCTATGACTTCAAAACCATTGCATGAGAGCACTATCGACACTATGTTTTTTCCTATGTCGTGCACATCACCTTTTACTGTTGCCACAACCACCTTACCTGCACTGGTTGCCGTGGTGCGCGATATGTAGGGAGATAGAATATCGACAGCACGTTTCATAACACGCGCACTTTTCACCACTTGTGGCAAGAACATTTTTCCTTCGCCAAATAGTGCACCTACCTGTTTCATGCTATTCATAAGCGGCTGCTCAATCACCTTTACTGCTTCTTTGTAGTAGGTCAATGCCTCGTTAATATCTTGATCAACATAATCAAGTATGCCGCGCACTAACCAGTAGGTGATTCTCTCATCTAGTGGGAGATCACGCCATGCAAGAGCATTTGAGCCACTCTCAGTTTTGTCGTGCATCCCTTCCGATTTCAATGTTATAGCATAATCAGTAAGACGTTCTGTGGCATGACTATCGGTGTTGAATATAAGATCTTCAACATGTTTCAACAATGTTTTGTCAATATCTTCATAGATAAGCAGATTGGCTGCATTCACAATAGCCATATCCATTCCTGCCCGTATGGCATGATATAAAAATGCTGCGTGCATTGCCTCACGAACGATGTTGTTGCCACGAAAGGCAAACGAAAGATTACTCACACCACCACTCACTTTTGCATAAGGCAGATTTTCTTTTATATATTTGACGGCACGTATGAAATCTGCCGCATAATTATTGTGTTCTACGATGCCAGTGCCTATGGTAAGAACATTAGGGTCGAATATTATATCTTCTGCTGGAAAACCATTAGTGGTAAGTAGGTTGTAGGCACGCGAGGCAACCTCTATTTTACGCTCATAGCTATCTGCCTGTCCTTTCTCATCGAACAACATGACAACTGCCGCACAGCCATAAAGGTGTATTTTCATTGCCCTTTGCAGAAATTTATCTTCCCCCTCTTTCAACGATATTGAATTTACAATAGACTTCCCTTGAACGCATTGCATGCCCGATTCCAACACCTCCCATTTTGAGGAGTCGATCATAATAGGCTTACAAGCTATATCGGGTTCAGAGGCGAGGAGATTTAGAAAATGACGCATGGCAGGCACAGCCTCAATCATTGCATCATCCATACACACATCAATAACAGATGCACCCGACTGCACTTGCGCCAGCACAACACTCACTGCCTCATCATAGTTACCCTCGCGAATCAAACGAGCAAACTTTGCACTACCTGCCACATTAGCTCTCTCACCTATATTGATAAATCCGATATTAGATGTTAGTCGCAAAGGCTCCAAACCTGTGAATGTGGTTGTATGATCTATCTCTCTCCGCTTGCGAGGAGCGTATTTCTTAGATAATGATGCAATGATAGCTATATGCTCAGGGGTGGTTCCGCAACACCCACCAACAATATTCACAAGCCCCTCTCTCATAAACTGCTCAACAATCTCACCCATTTTTGCTGCGGTATGAGAGTAGTTTCCAAAAGCATCTGGCAACCCTGCATTTGGATGCACCGACACAAACGAAGACGAAACCTGCTCTAATCGTCGTAGGTAGGGGTAGATAAGTTCAGCACCGAAAGCACAATTCAATCCCACACTCAACAAATGAATGCTATGCGATAATGAATAGACAAACGCCTCAACTGTCTGTCCACTAAGTGTACGCCCAGAGTTGTCGGTGATCGTTCCGGAAACCATTAGAGGAATATCTTTTTCGCGCATTGCACAAACATATTCATGCGCCATAATTGCAGCCTTCGCATTAAGGGTGTCGAAGATAGTTTCAAGCAATATAATATCGGCTCCGCCATCAACTAAGCCCTCTATCTGCGAGCGATATGCAAACAACAGCTCTTCAAAAGTAACGTTTCGCAAAGCAGCATCTTCAACCGACGGCGACATCGACGCAGTGCGTCCAGTTGGGCCAACAGAACCTGCAACATATCTCCCTTTGAAACCTCCCTCTGAAATAGCTTTTCGAGCAAGAGTGGCAGCAGTATAGTTTATCTCATACACATTATCTTCCAATCCATATTCACTCATTGATATAGCGTTAGCATTAAAGCTATTTGTGGATATTATGTCGGCACCTGCATTAAGATATTTGGTATGTATCTCTTTTATGATAGAAGCAGCGGTGAAAACCAATATATCGTTGCATCCTTTCAAATCTATATTCCACGCCGCAAAACGCTCCCCACGAAAATCACTCTCGGTCAGCGCGTATGTTTGTATCATCGTTCCCAATGCTCCATCGAGCACTAATATTCTCTTTTCTAACTCTTCTCTTATCATTTTACTATATCTATTTCAAACAATTTAGGCCAATTTTTACCGGTGACATATGTTTTACCGGTGATTTTATTTCGTGCTATTCCATTCAACACATCGGTGGTGCTATCTTTATCAGATTGTTTCAACAAATCGGAGTTGTATGCCACCTTTTCAACCTTACCTGTTGAAGGATCTATTATCAATATTGAGTCGTAGCCATAGACGTTGGCATATATTTTACCATCAATCCACTCCAATTCGTTAATGTCGCTCACACCGCCTTTGTCGGTCAGAACCTCAATCTTACGCTCCACTTTGAAATCAGTAGGATTTATTTTATAGATATATTTTGATCCATCACTAAGATACAATTTCTCACCATCGTTTGTCAAGCCCCACCCTTCTGTTGTGTAGTCAAATTCGCCTATTTTCTCCAATGTATTAACATCATAAACAAATGCTTTATTCTCTTTCCATGTAAGCACATAGAGTTTATCGTTTAGGATTGTGAGCCCTTCAGCAAAATATTGTTTATCAAGATCAACTTTTTTTATGGTTTTCATAGATGGAAATTCCATAATATGAATATACGACTTTCCATATTCACCACTACTCTCATAAAGCTTACCTTCGTAAAATTCCAAACCTTGAGTGTAGGCAGTGCGATCATGTGGAAAAGTGTTTTTTATGGCAATATTCAGTAACTCAGGTTTGGGAGGAAGAATTAGAAATTTACCACTACGCTCATACGAAACTCCTTTATAAAATATAGTGATTTTATAATCGTTTTCACCTATTTTGTCGTTCTCGCCGCAGCGATAAACAAAGCTACCCCCTGAGAGCGATTTGACAGGCTTATCTGCTCTTATTTGCAGAAATACCGAATCAGGTTTTTCCGATGCGTTGAACGAAAAAGTTATTTTATCTCCTATGCTATAAGATGTTTTAGCCGATGGCTGAATAGATTTTATTATGTTGCGTTTGTTGTTAGCTTTTCCTCCAGCACATGAGAAAATGGTTGCTGTAAGCAAAACTACCAAAGTCAGAAGATATAAAAAATATTGTTTCATGTTATTTGTTATTCGTTAATAAGAAGCTGTTTTGATTTGTTATCGAAGTTATTTTATCTATTTTTATCTGTTTTTAATACGTTTCAGAAGTGAGACAATTATTTGGTTCCATTTATAATTGCAAAAGTAGTAAAAATAGACTACTTTTGCACACCTTTAAGTAATAAGAAACTGTTTGATTTTTTCAGCTAAGTTATTTTAGAACTCTATTTGTCAGAGTTTTTGCCATGTAAATCCGATTTTAGCCAGCTAAATGAGGATTTTTGAGTAGAAATATAGGTAAAAAGAGTGGCAATAAAATGCCGAAAAACAGATTAAAACAGATTCTTAATAAAATAAACGACAAACTAACAAAAGCACAACGTGCTTAATAATATGACTACCGATAAAGTTAATAATATATTTACCAAATTTTCACAAACCATCAGCTATCTGTTACACCCCTTGCTAATTATGCTCTACATAGCAATGGTTGTGCTATTTGGCAATACATATATCAATTCGCCCGATATATCACTAAAATTTAAACTCATATTACTTGGAATTATTGCGTTTATGACTGTGGTTGTTCCACTAGTCTCATTCTACATACTACATTGTTTGAAATTAGTGTCGAATTTTAGGTTACCACTACGTAATGATAGAATTTTTCCATTGTTGATAGTTGCCATAAGCTACTTGGCATGTATGTTTATTTGTAGCCAATATATAGGAAAAGTATTCGCTCAAAAAACATTTTTCACCATCGCTCTACTTGTATCAGTCACAAATGTTCTAACATTTAATCTGAGAATATCGTTCCATGCAGTTGGCATTGCCGCAGCACTCGCATTTTTTATTGCATTGAGCTATATAGGCTATGGCGACATGCAAAATGTCATCATCGCAACACTACTTCTATCAGGATTACTATCCACATGTCGGCTTTATCTTGGAAAACACAACATTACCGAAGTGAGCCTAAGCTATCTATTTGGACTACTATTTACACTATTAATTCTATGGCTTTAATAAATTTCCACACTTTTTGACATAAATGGTGTTGTATTTAAAAATAATTACTATATTTGCACTCTGAAAATACGCTAAAAACATAAAAACTATATAGATAATGAAAAGAACATATCAGCCTTCTCAACGCAAGAGAAAAAACAAACATGGTTTCCGTGAAAGAATGTCTACTCCAAGCGGTCGTAAAATATTATCTGCCAGAAGAGCAAAAGGAAGAAAAAAATTATCAGTTTCTGACGAGTTTAGACACAGATAGAAATTTTCTAATAAGATGTAACGCCGCACTAATGTGCGGCGTTTTTTGTATATTTGCAGAAACAACTTATTTGATACGTTATGAACGTTCTACGTGAATTTATCGGTTATGCACAGCAACGGTTTAGTGATCAATCATATGTCACAATAAAACGTGCACTTCGTCAAGCTATCATGCTTAGCGATGGTTACCACCGCTACAATGGCGATCTATTTGTAAACCATGCTATATCAACTGCTCT
>JAVVZN010000020.1:0-11994 GCA_036650555.1 Rikenellaceae bacterium | reverse complement strand
GGACATTTTTCCGGAGGTGTATCACCTGTGTGAACGTATCCGCATACTGTACAAATAAATTTTTTACTCATCTTATTTATAGTTTAATATGTTAGTAATCTTGATTGTTCTACAAATATACGGTAATCATTTATGATAACACTATTTATTTCATTCAATCTTCTTATCACATCATAGGTTTTACCTATACGAATAGTTTTACGCCATAATAATATAGTGAAGTCCATGCCACAAACCTTGCCCCTTTGCCCACCAACATATAAACAGCTGTTTTTTTGAATGATGTTTTATAGAATCCAAGTGCAAGTGCAAGCACATCGCCTATCCCAGGTAGCCACGAAAAGAGTGCAAGTGCTGCTCCGTAGCGGTCTACTCTGGCTTTCTGTTTTATCAGGGTAGACTCTTTAACCTTGAGATATTTCTCTATCCATTCCCATTTTCCAATATATCCAAGCCAGTACGACGATAATCCGCCCAACCAATTTCCTATTGTGGCAACAAGGGTCGATATTAAAGGGTCGCCCCCTGCGGCAAGTAGCGCCACCAACATTATGTCGGAACTAAAAGGAATTACAGTAGCAGCCAAAAACGCGCCGATAAATAGACCTACATATCCATACTCAACCAACCACTCCATAATTATACTTTAAATGTGAATTTACGTTGCATTAAATAGCTAACAGCCACGGTAACGATGGTCATTGTAACATTTGCTATTGATGGATAGAACGACCACACATCAACCAATAGTTTAAGTCCACAATATTTAATTGCTATATTCAAAACCACTACCATCATATATCGCACCGTTTGCCAGAATGTCCGCCCTACATTACCCTCAAACGACACATATTTCGATAGCCAAAAACCTGTGAAAAATGTGATTGGAAATGTGATGAGGAAAGCAGCAATTTGTGGTGAGATCGTAATGAATCCTAGTTTTAGATTTTCAGTATCGAGCAACACATGAAAAAAGAATGTGTAGAGTAGTGCGTCTAAAACTAAATTCATACCCCCACAAACGCCATATCTGAATGTTTGTGGCGATATGAATTTATGTAGTAACGGAATGTAGATGCTGTCTACTATTATTATGATTTGCTTTTTTATCAATTTAGCCTTAATTTGATTTTATTTCGGTTGTGACAGCAGGTGTTGTGGCAGCAGGTGTTGTTACCGTAGGTAATAACTCTCTTAATTTAGTTTCTAATGCCTCACCACGAAGATTTTTACCAACGATAATGCCTTCTGGGGAGATCAAAAAGTTTGAAGGAATTGAGTTTACGCCGTAGGCAGCAGCAGGTGCACATTGCCAAAATTGAAGATCCGACACGTTAGTCCAATGTAGAGAGTCTTTGTTTATTGCCTCAACCCATTTGTTCTTTGAGTCGGGTTTGTCGAGCGACACGCCATAAACAGTGAAACCTCTAGTGCCATATTTTTTGAATGCTTTCACAACGTTGGGATTTTCAGCTCGGCATGGAGGACACCATGATGCCCAAAAATCTAAAAGCACATATTTCCCCTCTTTGATTATTGAAGACAAAGCAACGATGTTGCCAGTAGTGTCTGGAAGGGTTATTTCGATATATGGTTTACCTACTTCGCTGTTTCTCATCGCTGTCAGACGCTCATTTAACACCTTTGTGTATATAGAATTTTGCATCTGTGGTGAAAGTTGATTTCTAAGAGAGTCGAGAGTTGAAACAGGTAGTTGATATATCAGATTACGGAACAAAACGTAGGCAGCTGCCACACTATTATTGTTCTCTTTCACAAACATCACTGCTGAGTCGAGGTTTTCTCTTATAGGTAGATAACTTTTTTCGTACAACTCTTGAGCGTTAGACCCTGTAACAACAATAGTTGAAGGATCTGAAAAATTTCCAGTAAGATTTATCTCTGAATTTTCAATAAAGAACATGACAAAAGGGTTTGGCTCGCCTTTCAATTTTAGTTGAGCGTTTAATGGAGCCTCTAATTCGCCTATGAATGTGAATTTGCCATCGACAGCCTCAGTTGAGTCGATTGTTTGTGGCATCTTACCCATCAATGTTTCTAGATAAACTGTTCCGTTTAGTGATTCAATACTGCCTGTGATTTTGTAGCCTTTAGATGATCCACACGATATAAAAAGGGCTATAAATGATGATAATAAGATTGTTTGTAATGTTTTCATTAGTGCTTTTATGTTAGGTGTATTATTGTCGGATTATCTTATCGGGATTTTTACTAACAAAATCATTCCAAGATGTTTTCGGCTCGCCAAGCATAGGATTTATTTTGCGGTAGTGATGGCATAGTGCCACAGCAAGAGCATCGCTGGCATCCATGTTTTTAGGCATCTCTTTGATTTCAAGTATTCGCTGTAACATATTTGCAACCTGTTCTTTAGAGGCAGCTCCACTGCCTGTGATGGCAATTTTTATTTTTCGAGGCGCATATTCAAAAACATCAATATCGCGATTTAGTGCTGCTGCCATTGCAACGCCTTGTGCTCTACCTAGTTTTAACATGCTTTGCACATTCTCACCAAAAAATGGAGCCTCAAGCGCCATCTCCTCAGGAGAATATTCAGAGATCAATCCTGTAACTCGTTTGAAGATATGGGCAAGCTTTGCATAAGGATCTGAGAATTTAGATAGGTCAATGTAGCCCATTACAACCACATTCACCTTTTTTCCAACCACATCAATAACCCCATACCCCATTTTGTTGGTGCCTGGATCAATCCCAATTATTTTCATTATTTTTCTATGATCGACTTCAATCGATTCACCTCTTTCTCTAATTCATAAAGCTTACGGCTCATTGCTGGAAGAGATTTTTGTACGGCATAAACTCTGCGGCAATCACTAGCTTCTGTGGCAGGTGTTCCCATCCAAACGCCACCCTCTTTTTTAAGGCTGTTTGGCACGCCAGTTTGTGATGATACCATCGACTTATCGGCTATCTCAATGTGTCCTGAAATTCCTACTTGACCTCCGAACATACAGTTTTTTCCTACCTTGCTAGATCCTGCAACACCAACTTGAGCTGCTGCCACACTGTTCTCTCCGATCACTACGTTGTGCCCTATTTGGATTAGATTATCGAGCTTTACTCCTTTTTTTATAGTGGTAGAACCCATTGTGGCGCGGTCTATACATGTGTTTGCCCCTATCTCAACGTTGTCTTCTATAATCACATTTCCTATTTGGGGTATTTTCTTGTACTCTTCACCTATTGGCGCAAAACCGAAGCCATCTGCACCTATGATTGAACCGCTATGAATGGTGACGTTGTTGCCCAACACACAACCCTCATAAATCACTACCGTAGGGTAGAGAGTCACGTTGTTGCCAATAGATACATTGTCGCCAATGACAACGTGAGGATAGATTTTTACGCCGCTACCTATCTTTACGCTTTCTCCTATGACGGCAAACTCCCCAAGATAGAGATCTTCAGGGAGCGAGCTTTTTGTGTTGGTAAAAGCTAATGAACTGACGCCTGTTTTGGCAGGTTTGTTTGCGATGTATAGGTCGAGTAGTTGTGCAAATGAGGCGTAGGGATCTGCAACTTTTACAAGTGTTGCAGATATGTTTGATTGAGGAACAAAATCTTTTCCTACTATCACTATCGACGATTTAGTGGTATAGATGTATGGTTCGTATTTAAGATTTGAAAGAAATGAAAGAGCGCCAGTTGCTCCCTCTTCAATTTTAGCCAGCGTGCTCACTGTGGCGTTTTTATCTCCTACAATTTCGCCTTCTAGGAATGATGCGATTATCTCTGCTGTAAATTGCATGTTATAAACTTTTTAGTAATTAAACTCCTGTTATTTCGCTACCTCTTTTATTATTTTATTTTTAATATTTATTTTTATCTGACGTTTAACAAAATATTTTGGTATGAAACATAAAAATACCAAACCGAATAATATATCACTGAGAAATAAAATGGTTATATTTATATTTGCAAATATAAAGTTTGCTGCCATAACCACTACTGCTGCGATAAGTATGATTGAGGTGCTTTGGAAATGGGTGAATCCCAATGCTAGCAGATAGTGATGTATGTGTGTTTTGTCGGGATGAAAAGGAGAATGCCCAGCTGCGATACGTTCGGTAAACACTCTGAATGTGTCGAAAACAGGGATGAAAACTATTGATAAAGTGACAACTAAACCATTTGACATGCCATACATATTGTTTTCGTTCATGTCTATAAACTTCAACCCTAAATAACATATAACAAAACCAAGAACCAACGACCCTGCATCGCCCATAAACACTTTCATGCGGCGTCCAGTGACATTATAAAAGAAAAAGACAGTGACACAACCTAGCACAGCACATCCTATCATTGCATAGGCATAGAGTCCATTTATCCAAAACCATATAGTGAATGTGGAAACAGCGATAAGTGTGAGCCCCGAACACAATCCATCTACTCCGTCGATAAGGTTGTAGGCATTTACTATAAGCACAATAGCAAGTGTGGTGAAGATTATGCCTCCTACATCAGAAATGGCATGAAGCCCAAACAAGCCTCCTATATTATCTATGTAAAGTGAACTTATTGAGAGGAAGAAGGCAGAGATTATTTGAACCACAAATTTATTTTTGTAGCCAACACCTATCAGATCGTCGGCAAGCCCTGTAAAGAATAGCAGCATCACCCCGGCTGTAAAAAACATAAATTCGGTGTTGAATGATAGTTGGTAAAGAGGTGAAATATCGTTTCCTGTGATATTTCTAATTCCAATCATTGCACAAAGTGAGAAAAAAATGGCAGGTAAAAAAGAAACTCCACCTAAGCGCGACACATCGTTTGTGTGAACCTTTCGGCTGTTTGGCGTGTCAAAAAGCCGTTTTTTCTTTGAGATAATAACAATACTTGGGATTGTGAGTAGTCCGATTATTGTTGATAGAATAAATGTATATATTACAAAAATATCCATAAAATTACTAATTTGTGTTCAAGTAAGGTTGCATATTAGCTATGCAGGCTATTTTTTAGTGTAGCTTTTTGTTTTAAGTTTTATTTTATGTCAAACTTTAATACCAAATAAAGTATCAAGCGCATAAAATTAAGCATTTTCAATTACATTTCAAAACATTTCAATTAATTAATTAAGCTGTTACACTTATAGGTGGTTTATGACTATGCAAAATTACTACAAATCTATGCTAAATCCGAGCTTAAGGTTGAATTGCATGGGTGTTTTTGTTTTGTATGTTATAGGTTGGTTTTTGTTATTAAATACATAATTTAATCCAGGTTCAACAAACACCCCAAATTTTTCTACTATATTATATTTTAAACCAACTCCGCATTGAAGAGAAAATAAGGTGTTGTTTATATCTATTTTTTCTTTTTGTGTACGTACGAGTTTGCCGTTGCTATAACTTTTTATCTCGTTAGTAGCTCCAACATTGAACTCTGCCATGCCGCCAAATGCTCCATACATCGAGAATCGTTTTGCCCTCAAAAAATCATAGCTTACCGATAGCGGGATCCCAATGTAATTTATTCGTTGTTTAAGTGAGTATGTCAGTTTTTCAATATTCTCTGCTGAAGATTCAAGGTAGCTGTAATTTATTCCGCTGCTGATTGAAAGACGGTCGAAAAAGTTGTATCGCACCATAAGCGATGCGTTTATAGGAAATTTATGTTTGTAATCATCACTTTCAAAATTTACGGAGTTACGGTAGTTGTCTATGTTTACAATCATTGGCATCATAACATTACTTGCCATGGAGCCCATGTTTTGACCTCCGTTTGCAGTAGTCATTAATGAGGTTCCTAGGGTCAGAGATAGTTTCTTTTCGTTTTTACGTGGTCTTGAATCTTTTTGCCATGATTGATAATTTTTTGGCTCTTTCTCTTTTGCTTTTTTTATAGATTTTTCCTGTTTGTTCTCAATTCTTTCGGGAGTGGGTTTCGCTGGTGTGCTATCTTGCTTTGTTTCTGCTACGTAGGTAGTTTCAGGTTTGCTTGATGCAAGATTGTTTGAAATAGTGGTTTTAATGGCATCTACATGAGAGTGGTTTATAGCTATAATGGCGCCTAAATTTTCAGCATCATCACTTTCCACAATCGGTATTGGTGTTTCAGATATGGTTTCAACTCTATTTTTTATCTCTGATATAGAGTGGTTATTGATAAATGAGATGCCAATGATAAGTCCGGTGGCGAGTAGTGCAGCAATGGCGGTCAAGCCAATTGCACGGCGCATCATAAGAGTTCTTCTCGGAACAAATTTCAACTTGTCGCCAGCAAACAATTCGTCCCACGTTGGAGTTGCCTCTTCGTGAAAATTATCGTAACGTTTTTTCAACGTTTCATCGAATATATCTCTTTTATCTAACATCTCTTCAATAAATTTTTCAACTCAACTTTCGCTCTTGATAGTTGAGAGCGTGAAGTTTCGGGAGTTATTTCCAACATCTTAGCAATTTCTTTGTGAGAATAGCCCTCAACACAATATAATTTCAATACAGTGCGGTAGCCTAAAGGCATAGATTCCATAAGTTTAAGTAGTTCGTTTTGGGATATACGTTCGAGAAGTTGGTCGTAGTCGCCGCTATCTTCACTTGCTGCCATTTCGCAATCTCCAAATACCATTTTTTTATCATGTCTTAGCCTCTCTAGCGCCATAGTTACAAATATTCTACGCATCCATCCTTCAAAAGAGCCTTCTCCTCGAAAATTATCTATTTTAGAAAAAACTTTTATGAATCCATCGTGTAGTAGATCATTTGCTGTGTTGTCGTAGGGAAAGTAGCGACGACATATTGCAAACATTTTAGGTGCAAAAACGTCATAGAGCTGCTTCCATGCAGCTCTATCGCCATTTTTACACCTTTTTACAATGTCGTCTATTCCCATAATTGAGAGCAAAGATAAAAAACTTAAAGCATGTGCCTAGATGCAATACCCCTAAAATAACAACGACACAGCTTCTAAAGAATTTTATTTTGAGCCTAATGTATTATCAACTGTGACTGATGCGTAGTTGTATTTACGTGTGATATAAGGTTTGTTGTCACGCGAAATGTATTCATAGCGAATATAACCATAATAGTCAAGTTCGTATTTAAACTCATACAAAACGTTATTGCCATCCTCTTTTATGATGGCACTTGATAGAAAATGACGACTTTGCTTGCCGAAGTTATCACATGCGTTTATGTACTCTTCACCTAAGATGCCAAGTTGTTGGAAGCCCATTACGTTTAGAAGAATTGAATAGTTGTATGTTGCAATTGTTTGGCCATCTTTTTCAACTCTAGTGTATTCTCCCGACTCAGAGAATATATTGTTGCCATTGTAGAATGTTCGGTAGCCTTTAGAATCATATTTGATGTTGTCAAGATCCACATATGTTGATCCAACCAATTTGCCATCTGCCATCATTACATCGTTAAGACGATATTTCTCTACTGTTTGACCATCTGAATTTTTACTATCTATCGTAAGATATTTCATGTTCTCAGAGTAGGTGTATTTTATTTCAGAAGTTGTTCCGTTTGTGATTCTCTGACTGTTGATTATTGGAATAGATTTAACTTTACCATCAACGATAGGCATAGGATTGCCAGCTGCATCATATTCTACATAGTCAAATTCAATACTCGATTTTGCACCTGTCTGATGGTTTTCAGTTGTGATGTCGGTTACACAGATATAACCATAATAGGGATCGTTATCGTCTATATTGCAAGAAGAAAATGCTACTCCTAGAAATAATAGCGGTAAGAACAATAGTTTTTTCATAGTTTTAATTTTTGTTTTTGTTTGATGTTTATATATAGATGATCGGAAGTAGAAAAACGTTGCATGCTACTCTCTTTTTTCTTTATTTTGCCATGTTAAAAATTAGACATAAGGAAATTAGAAATATTTATTTTATCTTTGTAGCTTAAAGCACATTTTCAATATGGAACTTACTCTATACAATACTCTTTCAAGAAAAAAAGAGGTATTCAAAGCCTTAAATCCACCATTCGCAGGAATGTATGTTTGTGGGCCTACGGTTTATGGTGATCCGCATTTAGGACATGCACGTTCTGCAATTACATTCGATACACTTTTTAGAGTGTTGAAAGCTCTCGATTATAAGGTACGATATGTTAGAAACATAACAGATGTTGGTCATTTGGAGCATGATGCCGATGAGGGAGAAGATAAGATCGCTAAAAAAGCGCGATTAGAAAATATAGAACCTATGGAGGTTGCCACATACTACACAAACCGTTATCATAACATGATGCAGCGTTTGAATGTGCTCCCACCATCAATAGAACCATTGGCCTCTGGGCATATAATTGAGCAGATTGAGATGGTGAAAGAGATCCTCGACAAAGGATTTGCCTACGAAAGCAACGGATCTATCTATTTCGATGTTGAAAAATACGATAAGATATATGGTTACGGTCGCCTATCTGGGCGGGTGCTTGAGGATATGAATTCTGCCACTCGTGTTCTCGATGGTCAAAGCGACAAACACAGCGGATTTGATTTTGCTCTATGGAAAAAAGCATCTCCAAGTCATATCATGCGTTGGCAGTCGCCATGGAGCGCTGGTTTTCCAGGTTGGCACATGGAGTGTTCGGCGATGAGTGCAAAATACCTAGGAAAACAATTTGATATTCATGGGGGAGGAATGGATTTGATGTTTCCTCATCATGAATGTGAGATAGCACAGAGCACTGTGGCATGTGGTGTGGAAAGTGCGCGTTACTGGGTGCACAACAACATGATCACCATAGATGGAAAGAAGATGGGCAAATCGCTCGGCAACTTCATCACCTTGGAAGATCTGTTCTCTGGAGATAATTCAGTGCTTAATCAAGCATATACGCCTATGACGGTTCGTTTCTTTTTTCTTCAAGCATCCTACCGTAGCACCCTCGACTTTTCTATCGAGGCTTTCCAGTCTGCTGGTAAAGGTTATGAAAGATTGGTTAAAGCCTACAATACCATTGGTAAAATTACCCCTTCCGCAGCCTCTACAATAGATGTTTCAACGTTGAAGGAGAAAGTCATGAATGCCGTGTGCGACGACATGAACACTCCGGTGGCGATAGCTGAACTATTTGAATGGGTCAGAATAATAAATCAACTACACGACAAAAAAGAAACCATAACTAGTGCCGATCTAGTGCGTCTGAAAGAAGATATGCGCTTTATACTTATAGACTTACTAGGTTTAGAAGTTGAACAGTCGTCGGATAATAAAGAAACACTTTCCGACGTTGTGAATATGATACTTAAAATACGTCAAGAGGCAAAAGAGTCGAAAGATTGGGCAACATCAGATAAAATTCGCGATCGTCTAGCTGAGTCGGGGATTATTGTGAAAGATCGTAAAGATGGGTTTGATTGGGAAGTTAAGGAGTAATTTATACATTTATCCATTATATAATCATATGAAAATTAAAGGTTTAATAGTTGTTCTTTTTTTAATGCTCACTGTCAATTTGTATGCGCAAGTTGAAGAGCCAGTGAAATGGAGCAGTAAAAGCGAAAAGGTTGGCGACAACCTCTATAAACTTATAATGACTGCCACGATAGATGCTCCGTGGTATATCTACGATAACAACACCTACGATGGTGGTCCTAATGGAACCTCTTTCAAATTCGATCTTCCTAAAAATGCAAAACTTGATGGCGCGGTGGTGGCTGCAAGCGAGGTGGTGCGAAAGTTTGACAAAACTTTCGATATGGAGATTGGAAAGATGAGTAAGAAAGCCATCTTTGAACAGAAAGTAAAAATAGATGGTTCAGCAGTTATAACTGCCACTGTGGAATGGCAGTCGTGCAACGAAACAAATTGTCTGCCACCAACAGAATATGATTTTAAATTCACAATCACAGCTGCTCAGGTGGTTCCTGCCGCTCAGACTACTCCCGCAACCACAGATAGCACAACAGTTGTTGCCGACACTATCTCCGCTCCCGACACCATAAAAGCAACACCTCTTGTTGCTGCAAATATAGTAAACGACAATCCAGCAAATAAATCTATGTGGAGCATCATCATTGAGGCTATACTTTGGGGTTTTGCGGCATTGCTTACTCCGTGTGTGTTCCCAATGGTTCCGATGACTGTGTCGTTCTTCCTAAAGAGTAGCGACACTAAGGCAAAAGGTAAGATACTAGCCTCGTTTTATGGATTTTCAATTATTGCTCTCTACACCATACCTATTGCCGTTATAATATTTGTAACCTACTTAATAGGTGGTGACGCAATTACTGCCGACATCTTCAATTGGATTGCAACGCACTGGTTGCCTAATGTGTTGTTCTTTGTAATATTTGTGATATTTGCCATCTCGTTCTTTGGAGCATTTGAAATAGTACTTCCATCGTGGTTAGTAAATAAAAGCGATTCAAAAGCCGATAGGGGTGGTTTGATTGGAACATTTTTTATGGCACTAACGCTTGTTCTCGTTTCGTTTTCATGCACAGGACCTATCGTAGGATCTATATTGGTTCAATCAACACAAGGGGCAATATGGCAGCCTATTGTCACAATGCTAGTCTTCTCAACAGCTTTCGCACTTCCGTTTACCATATTCGCGTTCTTTCCTTCTATGTTGAAGAGTCTGCCAAAATCTGGCGGATGGCTAAACTCTGTTAAAGTGGTGCTTGGTTTTATTGAGCTTGCGCTAGGACTTAAATTTTTGTCGGTTGCCGATCAAACCTACCATTGGGGATTGCTTGACAGAGAGGTCTATATTGCACTTTGGGTTGTGATATTCTCTCTGCTCGGAATGTATTTCTTAGGGAAAATAAAATTTGCACACGATAGCGATGAGCCATATCTGAAAGTCAAAAAGTTGTTTATGGCTATCATCACCTTTGCGTTTGTGGTATATCTTATCCCTGGAATGTTTGGTGCTCCATTAAAAGCGTTGTCAGGTTATCTTCCGCCAATGTACACCCATGATTTCAATCTCTCTGCCGTGCAATCTTCATCGAGTAATGCAGTGGAGAAAAACAATATGCCAACAGTGAAATATGGTGATGTGTTGCATCTACCTCACTCTCTTCCAGGCTTTTTCGATTTTGCAGAGGCAGAGGCTTATGCCAAAGAGGTTGGTAAACCATTGTTTATTGACTTCACAGGTCATGGTTGTGTAAACTGCCGTGAGATGGAGGCAAATGTGTGGGCAGATCCCCAGGTGCAAGAGATCTTGCGCAACGATTATGTGATTGTGGCTCTCTATGTTGATGACAAACTCACTCTCCCAGAAAGCGATTGGGTGACAGCTAAAAACGGAAAGGTGCTAAAAACATTGGGTAAAATCAATGCACAGTTTGAAGTTGAGCGTTTCGGTGTTAATGCGCAGCCTTACTATGTGCTGATGGATAACAACAATAACATGCTGGTTCCACCACGTGGTTACGACCTTAGCATAAGTGGATTTATTGATTTTCTTAAATCGGGTGTCGCAGCATACAATAGTAATAAATAAATTATAATATAATTATATAAGTTATGCAAGATAAATTTGTTGAAAGACATGTCGGAGCAAGTAACTCTGATTTAGCTGAAATGCTAAAAGTGATTGGCGTTAATTCTGTTGAGGAGTTGATATCGCAAGTATTGCCTGCAAACATACGACTTAAAGAGCCTTTGAAAATTGCAAAAGAGGGCATGAGTGAGTATGAATTTACTGCTCACATAAAAGCATTGGCTGCAAAAAACAACCCTTACCGCACATTTATTGGTATGGGCTACTATCCAACTGCCACCTCTGCTGCTATCATGCGCAATATATTTGAGAACCCTGCTTGGTACACCTCATACACTCCATATCAAGCCGAGATTTCACAAGGACGTCTTGAGGCACTTTTGAATTTCCAAACCATGGTGATTTCACTCACTGGCATGGAAATTAGCAACTGTTCGCTCTTAGACGAGGGCACAGCTACTGCTGAGGCAATGTTTATGATGTTTAACGCACGTTCGCGCGGGGCAGCTCGTGCAAACAAAAA
>JAVVZN010000019.1:1438-12042 GCA_036650555.1 Rikenellaceae bacterium | reverse complement strand
TCGATCATGCTCGACACTCTAAATGCAATTCTCGCAGGGAAATTGGCTTTTATAACTCCAGTGATAATATTTGTTGTTGGGCGTTGTGTGGCAATTACTAAATGAATACCTACCGCACGAGCGAGTTGAGCTATACGGGCAATAGGCATCTCAATCTCACGTCCAGCCGTCATGATAAGATCGGCAAACTCATCTATAATTACAACAAAGTAGGGTAGGAACCGATGCCCATTGTTTGGGTTTAATCTACGGTTTGTGAACTTTTCATTGTATTCTTTTATGTTTCGTACTTTTGCTGCTTTCAGTAGTTTATAACGTGCATCCATCTCCATGCAAAGAGAGTTAAGAGTGTAGACCACTTTCTGTGTATCGGTGATGATAGCCTCATCTTCACTTTCCATCTTAGCAAGAAAATGTTTTTCGATATTGGCGTATAGTGTGAGTTCAACTTTCTTAGGATCAACAAGCACAAACTTCAACTCCGATGGATGTTTTTTATAGAGTAACGATGTTATAATGGCGTTAAGCCCAACTGACTTGCCCTGTCCTGTGGCACCTGCAACAAGTAGGTGCGGCATTTTGGCTAGGTCGATGACAAAATCATCGTTTTGAATTGTGCGTCCTAAAACAATAGGTAGGTCGTAGGTGCTCTCTTGAAATTTTGTAGATTTTATTACAGAATACATTGAAACGATCTCTTTGTTCTTATTAGGGACCTCTATGCCTATCGTTCCTTTGCCAGGGATTGGTGCTATTATTCGTATTCCAAGAGCCGACAAGCTTAATGCAATGTCGTCTTCAAGATTTTTGATTTTGGAGATACGAACTCCTGCCGCAGGTTTTATCTCATAAAGAGTTACAGTTGGACCAATGGTGGCTTTAATTTTGTCGATTGCTATGTTGAAGTTGGCTAGTGTTTCTAAAATTTTATTTTTGTTTTCATAAAGTTCTTGTTCGGTAACTACCACTTTACATGTGTGGTTGTCGAGCAGTTCTACCGATGGAAGCTTGTAGGACGACAACTCAAGAGTGGGATCATATACCGACACATCTATATTGTCGAGTTCTGATGTTTCATTTGTTGTGATCTTTATATTTTCATTTTGAGGGATTTTGTCTATATCTAAACTGGCATTTGAGGTGACAGACACCTCGAATGAGTCTTTGCTGATTTGATCGGCAGGCGTGAATCCTCCGCTTATCTCAAAGTTGTCGTCTGAGATTGGCTGTTTAACTGCCGTTTCGACATGTGTCGTGTAGGGCATATCAATTTCAATAGGAAAATCTTCACCAACCACAAATTTATCAACTGCGGTTGCGTGCATGTTTTTATCGTTATTAGACGATATAGTAATATCGTCAAAGCCCGAAGGGTTGAATATTACTAAGTTGTCTTTGTCGATAGATTGACTATAATCATTTGTGAGGATTGTTGCCTCACGTGATTGTACTGTTTGTTGTGGAACGTATTGTTTGGGTTCGTTTTCGTCTTGGTAAATAGGTTCAACAAGCGATATTTCGCTATCAATATTTTCATCATCTGCTTGAGATATTTCGTCGCCTTCTATTTCGTATATCTCATCCAAAGGGGTAGAGAGTTCTTTTGCATATTGCTCTTGACGTTCATCATAAATAGGACGTCGAGGTTTTGGTTTTGGTAATATTAGAGACATGAATGAACCTAGCGACGACACAAAGTGAGAACAGCCATCGACAAAAAGTTTTATTGAATTTCCCATGTATTTAACAACTGCAACCGATGTGTAGACCAACCAAAGTGCAAAAAACATAAATATTATAACTCCTGCTCCATATTCTCCGAAAAGATTTGTTGTCCAAATATTCATTTTATAACCCCATGCGCCACCAAGTGAGCTACCAAATGTTCCGATCATATCAGGAAAGAGATATGCCGATGCCACTGATCCGATAAACATGATCATGGTGAGCGACACCATAGATTTACGATAGAACACTAGTCTGACTCTGAAAAGCACCATAGAAAATGACGCAAAGATAAGAGGAATACATATAGCAAAAACACCAAACCATTCGCCAACGAGCAGATTCCCAGTTATAGCTCCCAACTTACCCATGCCATTTTGTACGGTATCGGGTGTAAGTTCAAAAAGTTGAGTCCAACTATTTAACGATTGATCGTATTTCCATGTTGTGAAGTATGAAACCACAGCGCCGAATAGTAGTAGCGAAAACGAAAAAAACATGATAGCAGCAATATATATACCACGATTATCATTTGGCTTTTTTTCTCTCACTGCATGTTCATTCACGCTTTTAATAGGCTCCTTTTCATTTTTTTTGGAGTCTTTAGCGACTTTTGCCACTGCTGCGGCAGATGTTTTGCTTTTGGTATTGCTTTTCACAGTTTTAACAGCCATCTCAGAAAATATTTTTACAAAGATAGAAATTAACTCTAATATGATCAGCATAATATTTTTATTTGTTATCTCATATATATATTAGATTATTACTCTTTTTGTAAAATTCTCAACCCTAAATTATTTTAAACGGATATAAAACACTAAAAAACATAAAATTACACTTCACGTATAATTTTTCTTTCTGACAATAATAACATTGTATTAAAATGCCTAACTATAATTAATTTCAAGAAAGTTTGTTCTTTAATAAATTATTACTAACTTTGCGAGCCCATTTATATGGGGTGTAGGATCAAATAAGTATTAACCAAAAACAAGAGAAAAGTGGATTCATTAAGTTACAAGACCCTTTCTGTCAATGCAGCGTCAGCCCAAAAAGAATGGGTTGTTATTGATGCAAATGATCAAATTTTGGGTCGTCTAGCATCTCAGGTTGCGAAAATTCTGAGAGGCAAAAACAAACCAACTTTCACTCCGAACTCAGATTGTGGTGACAACGTCATCGTGATCAATGCTCACAAAGTGAAATTAACAGGTAAAAAAATGACCGATAAGGTTTACATTCGTCACACAGGTTACCCTGGGGGACAACGCTACGCAACTCCTGCCGACTATTTATCTCGTCGTCCAGAGTTCGTGGTAATGAAAGCCGTTAAAGGTATGTTACCTAAAAACAATCTAGGCTCTGCACTTTTGCGCAACCTAAAAGTTTATGCAAGTGAAGAGCATCCTCACGCTGCACAAACTCCAAAGCAAATCATATTAAAAGACATTAAGTAATTATTATGGAAGTAGTAAACACCGTAGGACGAAGAAAATCAGCCGTGGCACGCGTGTATGTCAAAGACGGAAGCGGAAAAATCACTATTAACTCTCGCGATCTAAAAGTATATTTCCCATTAGATATACTTTGTTATGTTGTAAAACAGCCTCTTCTTGTATTAGAGAAGGTAGAAAGTTTCGACATAAACATCAATCTTGATGGTGGAGGTATTAAAGGTCAAGCAGAAGCAGCACGTTTAGGTATTGCACGTGCACTTTGCCAAATAGACGCTGAATATCGCCCTATCTTAAAGAAAAACGGTTTCCTTACACGTGATTCACGTGAAGTTGAGCGTAAGAAACCGGGTCAGCCAGGAGCTCGTAAGAAATTCCAGTTCTCTAAACGTTAATCGGAACCTTACAAAAAACTGCCTAACGGCAATAAACAATTTATTAAACAAATTTTTCATCTCGTCCTATCATGCACAGCATAGGTTTTTAAAACATATCAAGATTGCTTTTGCACTACCTGATTGTTGCCTAGCTGCGAAAAAATCTACCAGACCACTTTTGCGAGAGGTGCTACTAGGGAGATTGATGTAAGAGAAAAGAAAAAATTAAAATTTAAAACAATGGCAAAAACAGATTTTAATCAATTATTAGAGGCTGGTGTTCACTTCGGTCACTTAAAGAGAAAATGGAATCCAAAAATGGCTCCATATATCTTTATGGAGAAAAATGGTATACACATTATCGACCTTCACAAAACTGCTGTTAAGCTTGATGAAAGCGCCGCAGCTCTTAAACAAATTGTGAAATCAGGTCGTAGAGTACTTTTTGTTGCAACTAAAAAACAAGCTAAAGATATTGTTGCAGAAAAAGTAAAAAATGTTGGAATGCCTTTCGTGACAGAACGTTGGCCAGGCGGAATGCTTACTAACTTCCCAACTATACGTAAAGCAATTAAGAAAATGAGTACTATCGATAAATTCAACACTGATGGTACATACAATAACTTCTCAAAAAGAGAAAAACTTCAAATTAGTCGCCAACGTGCTAAATTAGAGAAAAACTTAGGCTCAATTGCAGACTTAACACGTTTGCCTGCTGCTCTTTTCGTTATCGACGTGCAAAAAGAGGCTAACGCAGTAAAAGAGGCTAAAAAATTGAACATTCCAGTGTTTGCAATGGTTGATACTTGTTGTGATCCTACACAAATTGACTATGTTATCCCAGCAAATGACGATGCTTCAAAATCTATCTCTGCAATTTTAGATGTTGTTTGTGCAGCTATCGAAGAGGGTCTTACTGAGAGAAAAGCAGAAAAAGAAAAAGAAAGTGAAGCTGCTCCAAAAAAAGAGGCTAAAGCTAAAAAAGAGGATGTAGCAGAAGATGCTGAAGAAAAACCAAAGGCTAAAGCTAAAAAAGCTGAAGATGAGGTTTCTGAAACAGCAGCTGAATAATTACTAATATATATCTTGATCGAGCATAACCTTGATCAAGATATTATTTTCACTTTTATTTTTTAAGTATTAAAATTATAGATCATGGAAATTAAAGCAGCAGACGTAGCAAAACTACGTAAAATGACCGGTGCCGGCATGATGGATTGCAAAAACGCACTTTCGGAAGCTGAAGGAAATTTTGATAGAGCTCAAGAAATTATCCGCGAAAAAGGTAAACTTATCGCAAGCAAACGTGCTGACAGAGATGCTAGCGAAGGTTTGGTTGTGGCTAAAGTTGTGGGTAAAAAAGCATATATGGTTTGTCTTGCTTGTGAAACTGACTTCGTGGCTAAAAACGATGAGTTCGCACAAACAGCAAACGAAATCCTTGACGCAGCAGTTGCTTCAGATGCGGCAGATCTTGACGCATTGAAAGCAATCAAACATGGTAATTCAACAATTGGAGAACTTGTTATTGAAAAATCAGGTAAAACTGGTGAAAAAGTAGAACTTCCTTTCTACGCTAAAATTGAAG
Source organism: Rikenellaceae bacterium (assembly GCA_036650555.1). GTDB lineage: Bacteria > Bacteroidota > Bacteroidia > Bacteroidales > Rikenellaceae > CAMQVM01. The sequence goes on along the minus strand of JAVVZN010000019.1, from coordinate 6,898 downwards.
CTGAAGAGGTTGCAGCTTATGTTCACACAAATAAAAAATTGGGAACTCTTGTCGGTTTCAACACCACAGTAGGTGCTGAAGTTGCTAAAGATGTGGCTATGCAAGCAGCAGCCATGGCTCCTATTTCAATTAGTCGTGAAGATTGCCCTGCTGAAGTTATCGAAAAAGAGCGTAAAATCGGTCGTGAACAAGCTCACCTAGATGGTAAACCAGAGGCTATGCTTGACAAAATTGCAGAAGGTAAGGTTAATAAATTCTTATCTGAAAGCACTTTACTTTGCCAATCATTTGTAAAAAATCCTAAGCTTACAGTTGATGCTTACATTAAATCAGCAAACAAAGCAGCAACCGTTGTTGCATACAAACGTTTCTCTTTGAATGACTAATATATAGATGATATTTTAATATAGAAAAAACGTCTGAATTTAAATTCAGACGTTTTTTTTGCTGCTATAATTTGTTGTTAGGCGTACTTAAAAATTATTTTTTGCGTTATTATATAACAGTACGAAAATAATTATATCTTTGCACTGTAATAAGTATATATACTTAAATTATTTAAGCTTATATAAGCTGCTAACTTTAAAAGCATAATGTGCTACATAAAAACTTTATAACCATGAAAAATATATTTTCGATTGCATTTTGTTTGCTTATGGTAACAGCAATTATAAATGGTTATTCACAAACACGTAAAGAAAAACGACAATCAGCAAAGTTAGAACAAGTAGAGAAAACTCGTTTAGCTATTGAGAAGATGTTGAAAGTTGATTCTGCATTCTTCTTCGCTGTTAAATCTGGCGGACAGAGTGCTAGTGTGCCTTTTAAAGGATCACAATCGTCGAATGGCTACTTCTTCAAGATAGAAAACAGTAAAATAGAGTGTTATCTTCCTTACTTTGGTGTTGTACATGCAGCCACACTCACTGGTGGTGGTATTGACTTCACTTCAAATAACTACACCTATTCATTGTCAGAGAGAAAAGGGGCAGCAGGTTGGTTATTGGATATAAAAGCTAAAGAGGAAAATGGTGCAGTGTATGATATGAATTTCACTATTAGTCCCGGAGGAAATTCTTCGCTAACCATAAATCCTACTGGACGTCAAGTTGTGACATTCACTGGAACGGTTGAAAGCCTTGATTAATAAGGTGTATTGTAAAATTTTTAAATAAGGTAAGGCATAATTTTAACTGGTAACAATAAAAAACAGCTTCTTAGATTGATTATTTCCAGAATTTATTGTCAATCTCTTTTTCCACTTGCTCTTCGATTGAATCGGGTAGTAGGTGGAAAAAATCTTTTTTAGAGGCTTTTTCTATCTCATCTACACTTACCATATATCGTTTGTAGTTTGGATCTACACTCTCAATATTTGGCATAATAAAACCTATTGTTTTGTAACTTTTATCGTTCTTCACTGCAATTACTTTGTAGAAATATTGCGGGACAGCCACACCTTTTCCAATTTTTTGTGTTGGACGATTATTGTTGTCGGTTAATATAGATCCTGTTATTATGTATAGAGAATCGTATTTAATTGCCCATTCTCTTATTTTCTGCTCTAAGGCATTGATGGTACCACGATTTAATGCTGGACGTTGGGGTGCAATATTTGAATATAGAAAGGTGTTCACATTTTCTATTTCACTATCGTTTCTGTCGGCAGACGGGAGCATATGTCCTCTATCATAACCACTCCTTCTGTAATCGCTGTCGTCGGCAAGTTCAACATCAATTTTTATGTAGTGCGGATCTGAGGTGAAAGTATTGCTTCGTTTTACTATATTTCGCTGTGCCTCTCTACGCGTTAAGATATATGATACGAAGAGTGGTATTTTATTTTTTGGCGAATATAAAACTCTATAACGTCCATTTATATTATGGTATAGGTAGGTGGAGTCGTTCAACGATGGGAGCTCTAATATTGTTGATTTTGGTTTAGGGGTAATTTTGGTTTTAGGCTTTTTAGAAGGTTTTTTTATGGTGTCAATTTGTTGAATTGTTGGCTGTGGGGAGGTTGTGCTATCGGGTGTAATGGATATTTTGGCTGGCTCGACAGTGTCAGCAACCTTTGGCTGTACGGCTGTCACAGAGAAATATACCGCAATAGCAATTAAAATTAGTAATATTATTAATAATGTATAATATGTACGTTTCGATAACGAATGTGATCCTTTCTTGCGTTTAGAAGTTCTTCTTGCCATAGTGCGATATTTATATTACATTTGCAAAGTTAATAAGAAACTTGGTAATGAATCAAAATAAAAACACAATAGCATTTGGCGAGGCGCAGAAAATCATCTCACCGAAAGCATTCACAACACTTGTAAAACCTGTTGGAAGCAATTGTAATATGCGTTGTACATATTGCTACTATCTTGATAAAGGGCTTTTATACAATATGGAAGAGCCTATAATGAGTGATGAACTTCTAAAAGAATATATTGCTCAATATATTGAGGCAAACGATGTTGATACGATCACTTTTTGTTGGCACGGAGGCGAACCGTTATTGGCAGGTATTAAATTTTATGAGAAGGCAATGCAATATCAACGTAAATTTGCTAACGGCAAGAAGATAGAAAATACCTTACAAACCAATGGCATTTTGATAAATGATGAGTGGTGCAAATTTTTTAAAGCCAATAATTTCTTGATTGGGTTGTCGCTTGATGGCCCTGAAGATGTGCATGACGCCTATCGTAAGAATGTGGGTGGTGCGCCTACCTTTGCAAAGGTGATGCGTGCTGCGGAGCTTATGACCTACCACTCAGTTGAATTTAACACTCTTAGTGTGGTAAATGATCGTTGTGCAGGACGTGGCGTTGAGATCTACAACTTTTTTAAGTCGATAGGAAGCCATTACATGCAGTTTCTGCCAGCGGTGGAATATGTATCGGATTCTCAACTAGAAAAGTTGGGTAACCGCGGACGTATATTATCGCCCGACAATGCCTCTTTAGGTAGTGTGAGCGAGTGGAGCACAGATCCTATTGATTTTGGGCGTTTTATGTGCGATATATTTGATGAGTGGATAAAAAAAGACGTAGGAACATATTACGTGCAGATGTTTGATGTTACGCTTGCTAACTGGTATGGTTTGAAACCGGGTTTGTGTGCTTTTGCTAAGAGTTGCGGCGATGGTTTAGTGGTTGAGCATAATGGCGATGTTTATTCTTGCGACCATTTCGTTTATCCCGAATACCTCTTGGGAAATATCAAAACCGATGACCTAAAAACAATATATAGCTCTAAAAAACAATTTCGTTTTGGAATAAGTAAGCGTAATGGTTTGCCTGAGGGATGTATGCGTTGCAAATATTATTTTGCGTGTACTGGAGGATGTCCAAAGCATAGATTTGGAAAAAGCGAAGAGTCGCCCAAAGCTAACTACCTATGTGAAGGCTACAAAATGTTTTTTGAACATGTTCACCCATACATGGATAAAATGTGTGATTTGTTGAGAAACAATCAAACTGCATCTAAGATTATGGACGATAATAAGGAGTAGGGTAATGTCGATTTTTGAAGATTTAGTCACATATTCTTTTCTGCAAAATGCTATTCTAGCAGCCATATTTGTTGGTGTAAGTTGCGGTATAATAGGAACATACATTGTTGTAAGGAGGTTGGTGTTTCTGGGTGCTGGCATCACACATGCCTCATTTGGAGGAATAGGATTAGCATATTATGCAGGTTTTAATCCAGTGCTTGGTGCTATGATTTTTTCGGTGATGTCGGCGCTTGGCATAAATTTTCTTAGTAAATACGATAAGGTGCGAGAAGATTCGGCAATAGGTGTGCTATGGGCACTTGGCATGGCAATAGGAATAATATTTATATTTCTTACTCCCGGTTATGCTCCAAACCTTATGAGCTTTTTGTTTGGAAACATACTAACCATCACCTCACCTATTTTATGGGCTAATTGTGGAGCAGCTATATTTTTAATATTGCTTTTTGCTTTTTTTGGAAGAGCAATTATCTACACAGCCTTTGATAGCGATTATGCTGCATCACAAGGGACTAATGTAAATATGATCAATAATATGATGATGATATTTACTGCTATTACCATAGTGCTTATTATTAAATTAGTTGGAATAGTATTGCTTATATCACTACTTACTATTGCGCCTATAACAATAAATAAATTCACTAATTCTTATATAAAACTTACCATATATTCGGTTGTGCTTACCATAATAGCCTCTGTTGTAGGTATTTTAATCAGCTACTACACCGATTTCCCATCGGGGGCATCAATTGTTCTTGTGCTTGGATCTTTCTATTTACTATCACGCATTAAGCTTAAAACTAGATCGTTTTAAGCTTTGCATAATTCAGTAACAACGTTTTTGTACCAACTTTTGAAAATTCTATCGTTGCTTTTGTGTCGGTCGATGTACGTTCAAAGGATGTAACTTTGCCAATGCCGAAGAGTCCGTGTTCAACATTGCTGCCAACAACAATACTTGCAACATCACTGGCACTGTTTATTGGTTTTGCGGTGACACGTTTAAATTTTGACATATCTACAATAGGCTCTCCCTGCTGTGGAGCTGGAGCCACCTTTTGAGTTGCCGGTCGGTTTGTATATGTGTTATTTCTGTTTGTATAAGTATTGTTATTGTATGGTTTACGCTCAAATTTCTTCGGTGCGTCGTGATCTTCATCTGAAGAGAATGCTCGCGCAATAACATTACTATATTCGTCTTCACAATCGTCAATATCAAGATACTTCTCATCTATCTCTTTTAGAAATCTACTTGGCGTGGAGTTCACCGATTTGCCCCAACGATAACGATTTTGGCATAGAGAGAGTGTGAGATGATTAACGGCACGTGTGATTGCCACATAAAACAGACGTCGTTCCTCCTCAATGTCAGAAAGACTTGTTGTGGTGCCTTCCATAGGAAATAACCCCTCTTCCATGCCAACAATAAACACACGATCAAATTCCAATCCTTTTGCTGAATGTATTGTCATGAGGGTTACTTTATCGTCAGATTTTTCTTCTTCATTGTCGGTTGTGATAAGAACCACACTTTCGAGCCAATCTCCGAGAGAAAGCGGTTCTTCGTGGTCGGTTGCCTTTTGATCGGAGATCTGTTTCAAGGAGTTTAGTAGCTCCTCTATGTTTTGTAGTGCTGATTGATTTTCTACTGATTTATTCTCTTTGTAAAGATTTACTATGCCAGTGCTGTATGCAATTTCATACATTGATTCGTAGGCATCTTTTGTGATTACTGATTTCTGTAAGGTGTCTATTATCTGTATGAATGATGCTATACGATTCTGTGCCACACCTTTTATCACCACCTCACCATGTGCAATTTTTACCAGTGTTTCAAGCACGGTGATCGACATCTCACGCGCATAATCCGAGATTCGAGCAATGGTGACATCGCCCAATCCACGAGCAGGGAAATTTATGATGCGTAGTAGTGCTTCGTT